>JBDGUY010000119.1:0-5854 GCA_039585935.1 Gemmatimonadota bacterium | reverse complement strand
GCGGGGTTGTTCACGAACGACCGGCGTCGTGTACCGGACCTGGACCGAGACCTGGCGGCGTTCGGCGTCTCCCCGGAGACCGTCCCCGTTCTTCCGCCGACGAGGGAGTTCATCGGCAAAGTGGAAGACTTCGTGGAATCTCACCCAGTCGCGTTGCTCGGTCCGCTTTACGTCCTCGAGGGGAGCACCAACGGTGGCAAGTTCCTCGCCCGCGTGCTCGAGCGTTCGCTGAAGATCGAAGATCGTGCTGGCCTGGCCTACATGGATCCGTACGGTGACCGCCAGCCGGAGATGTGGGCCGAGTTCAAGCGACTGGCGGACCAGGTCGAATTGACACGGGATCAGCGAGACTCAGTCACCGAGGCGGCTCGCGACACGTTTCGCGCCATCGGCTCGATCAGCGACTCGGTGCTGCCTCCCGAATCCGACTGATCGGGCAGAAGCGGATCAGGCCCCCAACAGCCCCCACACGAGATTGATCAGGATCGCTGTGATGGCGATCGGGCAGATGAAGCGGATCAGAAACGCCCACAGGCGACCAAGCGGGAACTTCCCGTCGTTCACCTCTACTTCCTCGCCGGCAGCCCGCACTCCCCACACCCACCCGACGAACAGGCTGATCAGCAGGGCGCCGATCACCAGCGAGTACTGACCGAACAGGGTGAACAGGAACGTCAGGAAATCGGTCCCGATACCGGGCAGACTGGTCAGCCAGGGAACGGCTCCGTTCGCCAGGGCGCTCGGAATTCCGAGCAGGAACGCGATCGAGCCGAGCATCAGCGCGGCGCGCTTCCGGGACCAACCGCGTTCGTCCACGGCCCAGGAGGTCGGGACCTCTAGTAGGGACACGCTCGAGGTCAGGGCGGCGATTCCGAGCAACATGAAGAACCCGGTGCCGAACACGATACCGCCCCACGGCGCCGGAGGGATCGAGGACAACAGCGAGGTGAGGACGACGAATACCATGCCTGGTCCGCCGACTCCCGGCTCCAGCCCGGCATGGAACAGAGTGGGGAAGATGATCAGCCCGGCCAGGATGGCGATCGACGTATCGAAGGCCGTGATCCATGCCGCAGATGAGACGAGGTCGTCACGCTTCGACACGTACGACCCGTAGGTGATCATCGCGCCCATACCGAGGCTGAGGCTGAAGAACGCCTGCCCGATCGCCGCCAGGACGACGACACCCGTAACTTTGCTGAAATCCGGCTTGAAGTAGAACTCGAGCCCCTCGGCAGCGCCCGACAAAGTCACCGCTCGCACCGCCAGCGCCACCAGAAGAACGAACAGCACCGGCATCAGAACCTTCGTCCAACGCTCGATTCCGTCCCGCACCCCACCCAGCACTACGTAGATCGTGAGCGCCATGAAGCCCAGGTGCCAGCCGATTGCCCGGATCGGATTCCCGGCTACTTCGGCGAAGATCGCTGCCGTGTCGGCATCGGGGCCGAAAGTGCCGATCGCAGACTTGAAGATGTAAGACATCGTCCAGCCGGCGATCACCGAATAGAAGCTGAGGATCGCGAGCCCTGTGAATACGCCCAGTGCACCGACGAATACCCAGGCGGTCCGCGGGGCGAGCGCCTTGAATGCGCCGACCGGGTTTCGTCCGGTTTTCCGCCCCACGATCAGCTCGGCCAGCATTACGGGCGCACCGATGAAGGCAACGGCGACGAGATAGATGGCGAGGAACGCGGCTCCGCCGTTCTGGCCGGCAACAGTCGGGAAACCCCAGATATTTCCGAGTCCGATGGCACTTCCGGCCGCCGCGAGGATGAATGCGGCCTTCGAGCCCCAGGTGTCTCGCGGCTGTCCCGTCGCAGGGTCCATCGGGTCTCCCGTTGTCCGGATTTTCGATCGCTGTTCCACGAATACATCGGTCCGCGCCCTCGGAGTGCGGCCGAACGATCATACAGAGCATGGGGAAGACGGACAATCCGGTGCGCTCCGAACGGGCCCCGAACCGGGGTCACGAACCTGGTGGCTCCCGCGATGGCTGGCGGGGGCCTACTTTTGGGACTTCCGGCGAGTGACGGAGGAGTTTGCGACACGGCCTGACCCTTTCCACGAGGGATCGATGGACCTGACCGAATTTCGGCAAGAACGCTTCGGAAGCTTCTTCGTCCTGCTGCTGGCGATCGGCATCAGTATCGTGTTCTTCGGCATGATCAAGAGGATGGCGGTGGCGCTCCTGTTGGCCGCGATCTTCGCCGGCATGTTTCACCCGTTGTTCCGGAAGTTCGTGACCTTGTTCCGTGGCCGGCGGGCGCCCGCCGCGCTCGTCACGGTCATCACGCTGATTCTCGTCGTGTTCATTCCGCTATCCATCTTTCTGGGTATCGTGGCGGCGCAGGCGCTCGAGGTCACGCACTCCGTGGGGCCGTGGATCGAGCGGCAGATCGAGCAGCCGGACCGGCTGGACCAGCTCCTGTGGAGCAACCCGAGACTGGAATGGCTCCAGCCCTACCAGCACGAGCTGATGACAAAGATCAGCGAGCTGGCGGGAATGGTCGGCACGTTCCTGGTTAACAGCGTTGCGGCCGCCACGAGAGGCACCGCGTCGTTTCTCCTGAGCACGTTCGTGATGCTGTATGCCTTCTTCTATTTCCTGATCTCGGGCAGGGATCTCCTGGAAAAGGTGCTGTACTACATCCCGCTCGAGCCCAACGACGAAAACCTGATGGTGGAGAAGTTCCTCTCCGTCACCCGCGCAACGCTCAAGGGCTCGCTGGTGATCGGTGTCGTCCAGGGCCTGCTGGCCGGGTCGGGATTCGCCGTCGCCGGGATCGAGGGGGCTGCCTTCTGGGGAACCGTGATGGCCGTTCTGTCTATCATCCCGGCCGTCGGCGCCGGCCTCGTGTGGGTCCCGGCCGTCATCTACCTGTTCGTAGCAGGGCAGACCGCCACTGCAATCGCCCTCGGTATCTGGTGCCTGGTGGTCGTGGGTACGGTGGACAATTTCCTGCGGCCGGCCCTCGTGGGACGGGACACGAAGATGCCGGACCTGATGGTGCTGATCAGTACGCTGGGCGGACTGTTCTATTTCGGTGCGGTAGGCTTCATCATCGGACCGGTGGTCGCGGCGCTGTTCATCACGGCCTGGGAGATCTATGGCCGCGCATTCGCGGACTACCTGCCGGCGGCTGAGCTCCCGCCGCTGTCCGGACAGAGCTTACCCGATGCCGGCATCGACTCCGACGTGAGCGTCGAGCCCTCCCCGGGCGCAGACACGTGAGTCGGGACAGGTTCTTGCGCGAGGCTGTGCAACTCGCCGCGGAGAGCGTCAGCGCCGGTGGCGGTCCGTTCGGTGCGCTGGTGGTCAGAGACGGGGAGATCGTGGGCCGGGGGAAGAACCGGGTGACTGCCAGCCAGGACCCGACGGCACACGCCGAAGTGGTGGCGATCCGCGAAGCGTGTGCGACACTCGGATCGCATCAACTGGTGGGCTGTGAGCTGTATTCATCCAGCGAACCTTGTCCGATGTGCCTCGGAGCGATCTACTGGGCCCGGCCTGATGCCGTGTATTTCGCCAACGAGCGCGGCGAGGCGGCTGCGGCCGGTTTCGACGACGCGTTCATCTATGACGAGATCGAGCTTTTACCGGGTGACCGCCGGATCCGCATGAATCGGGTCGAAGTCGATGGCGCCGGGGAACCGTTCCGGTTGTGGCACATGAAGACCGACCGGGTCGAATACTAAAGGCGAGCAATGAACTGCCAGAGGCACGGAATGAACACGGAGTTGCACTGATGGCAAGGCAGGTGTCCCGGACGGAACGGCGGCTCGAGACCTGGTCGGCGCTCTTGATGTCGATCGCGACCGTCGCCACGGCGTGGTGCGCATATCAGTCGGCCGAGTGGGGTGGCGAGCAGTCCTTCCAGCTGGGTGAGTCGGCCAGGTCCGGCCGGGAGGCGACGCTTCATGCATCTCTCGCGGCCCAGCGGCGGTCTCTGGATGCGGCATTGTTCATGGAGTGGATCGGCGCCATCGCCACCGACAACGAATTGCTGGAGGACTTTTACCTCGAGCGATTCAGGCCCGGGATGCGCAATGCCGTCGATGCCTGGTTGGCGACCGATCCCAGGAACAACCCGGACGCCCCGCCACACCCGTTTGTCCTGCCGGAATACGAGGTCAAGGAGGACTCGCTCGCGGTAGCCGCCGAGGCGGACTCCAGCGAGCGTTGGACCCTGGCACGGGAATACGACCAGCGGGCCGATCGGTACGTGCTGCTCACGGTCGTGTTCGCCTCGGTGCTGTTCTTCGCCGGGATTTCCGAGAAATTCGAGGAGGACCACGTCCGCATCGGGATCCTCATCATGGGCACGCTGCTGTTCACCGGAGCGTTCGGCATGATGCTCTCCTACCCGGTGTGGCTCTGAGTCGCGGTCAGGCAGGCTTTGCGGATCCTGTTTCAGTATCGCATCTTGCGGGGGCGTTGAACGAGCCCCGAACAACCACCTTCACACACCCGGATTCGACCCATGAATGAAGAAATCCTGCAGCTGCTGGGCGACGACGCGAAGTCGTTGCTGGACCACATGTGCACCGGCATCACGAAGGACCGGATCCACATGCCGGGGCCTGACTTCATCGACCGGGTGTGGGCGACCTCGGATCGAAACAACAGGGTACTGGGGAATCTGGCCTGGATTCACTCGCATGGCCGGCTCGGTGGAACGGGTTACGTGTCCATCCTTCCTGTAGATCAGGGGATCGAGCATTCGGGCGTTGCGAGCTTTACGAAGAATCCCGACTACTTCGACCCGGCGAAGATCGTGGAGCTGGCGATCGAGGGCGGCTGCAACGCCGTCGCCTCGACGTTCGGTGTGCTGGGCGCAGTCGCGCGTCAGTACGCCCACAAGATCCCGTTCCTCGTCAAGCTCAACCACAACGAGCTGCTCACGTTCCCGAACACGTTCGACCAGATCATGTTCGGAACCGTCGAGCGGGCTTACGAAATGGGTGCCGCAGCGGTCGGCGCCACGATCTACTACGGTTCGGGCGAGAGCGACCGGCAGATCCAGGAAGTCGCCGAGGCATTCTCGCTGGCGCACGATCTCGGCATGGCGACGGTGCTGTGGTGCTACCTGCGGAATTCGGCGTTCAAGAAGGACAAGGACTTTCACGTGAGCGCCGATCTCACGGGGCAGGCAAACCACCTGGGTGTGACGATCCAGGCCGATATCATCAAGCAGAAGCTCCCCGAGAACAACGGGGGCTACCTGGCGATGAACGAGGGCGGTGCCAGCTTCGGCAAATTCGACAAGCAGATGTATGAGAAGCTGGGCAGCGACCATCCCATCGATCTGTGCAGGTGGCAGGTAGCCAACTGCTACATGGGCCGTGTCGGTCTGATCAACAGCGGCGGCGCCTCGGGCAAGAACGACTTCGGAGATGCCGTTCACACGGCCGTAATTAACAAGCGGGCGGGCGGAACCGGGTTGATCTCCGGCCGGAAGGCGTTTCAGCGCCCGATGAAGGAAGGCGTCCAGCTGCTGAATCTGATCCAGGACGTCTATCTGGCGCGCGCGATCACTCCCGCCTGATCCGGCGTGAGGAGCAGCGCGCGCTCCGTTCCATGTCGCCGGGACTCCCGGCGATCTGCTGAGTTTCGGGCTCCGGTCGCGCGTCGATCGGGGCCCGGTACCGTCCTGATGTTCTTCATGACACTGGCTGCTGTCGTCCTCACGCCCTCTACAGCTTCAGCCCAGAAGACCGACACCCTCAGGGTCAGGAACGGTGGCAGGATCATCGGTGAGATCAAGGAGCTTCAGCGAGGCCAGCTTCGCTACTCGACCGACGCGATGAGCACCGTGTACGCGGACTGGGAGAAGGTCCTGAGCCTCCAGAG
>JBDGUY010000118.1:0-5864 GCA_039585935.1 Gemmatimonadota bacterium | reverse complement strand
CGGGACGGGTACGCTGCCCGAACAGCGACTGCTGTTGCTCGGCGGACGAGGAACGATTCCGGGTTATGAATTCCGGCCGTTCGCCGGCGATGTGGCCGTGTTCGCCAACCTCGCGATTTCGCGCGCAGTGTGGCACCCGTGGATCCGACTCCGGGGACTCGCGGCGGCCGGCTGGACGGACCTCGGAAGGGCGGGCGGTGGCGCGGCGGAGCGGTTCGGCGCAGACGCCACCGGAAACGTCCGCACCTCTCTCGGTGCGGGGTTGTCGCTGTTCTACGACCTCGTAAGACTGGATGCCGCCAGGGGACTCGACGACGGCGAGTGGGAGTGGATGGTGTCCGTCACCCCGGCGTTCCGGGCGCCGCTATAGCTCTTCAATTGCCTTTGCTGTCGTACCAGGATGCCCCGGATCCGACATCCACCCGCAACGGCACCGACAGCTCGATCGCTCCCTCCATTTCCTCGGTCACGATCTTAATCGCTCCCTGGACCTGATCCTCCGGGACTTCGAACAGCAGCTCATCATGCACCTGCAGAAGCATGCGGATCGGTCCGTCGCCGAACCGCGTGTGAAGCCGGATCATCGCGAGCTTGATCAGATCGGCGGCGGTGCCCTGGATTGGTGAATTGGTGGCGAGCCGCTCGCCGAATCCCCTGACACCCGGGTTGCGTGATCGGATCTCGGGGACATAGCGGCGGCGGCCGAGCAGGGTCTCGACGAAGCCCTTTTCGCGTGCCGTTTCCTTCATCGTCTCCAGGTATTCGCGCACGCCGGCGAAACGTTCGAAGTAGCCCTGAATGAATTCATCGGCCTCACTGCGCGGGATACCAAGCTGCCGGGCGAGCGCCGAGCCGCCCTGTCCGTAGATCAGCCCGAAGTTGATCGTCTTCGCCCGGTCACGCATCGCCGGGTTCACCTTCTCGGGAGCGACCCCGAAGATCCTCGCCGCTGTCTCCCGGTGGATGTCTCCGCTGCCCCGGAACGCCTCGACGAATACAGGATCGCCCGAGAGGTGCGCGAGGACGCGAAGCTCGATCTGCGAGTAGTCGGCGGACACGAACAGGTGGCCGTCGGCAGGAACGAACCCCTTCCGGATCTGACGTCCGAGCGCAGAGCGGATCGGAATGTTCTGCAGGTTCGGATCCGAGGAGGACAGCCGGCCGGTCGCCGCGACGGTCTGGTTGAAGCTCGTGTGAATCCGCCCTGTCTCCGGGTTCACCATGGTGGGGAGCTTTCGCACGTAGGTCGAATCCAGCTTGTCGAGCTCACGGTACTCGAGGATCAGCCTCGGGACCTCGTGGCCCTCCTCGGCGAGTTGGGACAGCACGGACTCATCGGTCGACGCACCCGTCTTGGTCTTCTTCACGACGGGAAGCTCGAGCGTCTCGAACAGCAGGGTTCGCAGCTGCGGGACCGAGCGCAGGTTCACTTCGCTGCCGGCCAGCTTTCTGATCTCATCTTCGACCTGCTCCAGCTCGCCCGCGAACTTCTCGGCCAGCCGGTCGAAGAACGGACCATCGATTCCCACCCCGCGCATCTCCATCGCAGCGAGCACCGGGACGAGCGGCATCTCCACCTCGTGCAGCAGGTCCAGCATTTCATGTTGCTCGAGGTCTTCCTTCAGCAGCGTGAACAGCTCGAGGGAGACGTCAGCGTCTTCGGCCGCATACTCGGTGGCACGATCGAGAGAAACCTCGGAGAACGGAATCTGTGCCCGTCCGCTGCCGCACACGTCCGAATAGGATATCAGCTTTCGCTTCAGCCTCTCGAGGCCGAGAACATCGAGGCTATGCGCCCGCTTCCCGGGATCGAGAACGTAGGACGCCAGGGACGTATCGAAGTCGACGCCCCCGAGCGGTGCTCCCGCCCGCTCCAGAACGATCATGTCGTACTTGATGTTGTGGCCGACCTTGGCCACCTCGGGATCCGCGAGGAACGAGCGCAGATCTGCCATCGCCTCCGACGTGACCGGTGGAAGATTCGGCACCTCTACCGTATCGAAGGCGAAGCTGGGATTCCCCTCGGCGTCGGGAACGCTCGCCGGCGGTACGTGCGCGAACGGTAGATACCACGCTTTCCCGGGTTCGGCCGAAAGCGAGATCCCTACCAGTTTCGCACGCATCGGATCGATCGATGTGGTTTCCGTATCCACCGCGATCGTCCCCGCATTCCGGAGTTCCTCCAGCACTGCCGCCAGGTGATCCGAATCGATCACGGTTTCGTAGGATCGCTGCTCCGACGACCGGCCGGGCGCACTCTCGGTCGGACCCGGCTCGTCCGGTGCGTATTCCCGCGCCATGGTGTGGAACTCGAGCTCCAGGAAGAGTTCGCGCAGCCGGGACCGATCCGGGGGGCCGCGACGCAGCGCGTCGAGATCGAGCTCGACCGGAACGTCGGTGCGAATCGTGACGAGTTCCTTCGACAGCTTCGCGAGGTCGGAGTGCTCGAGCAGTGCCTTGCGCACCCCCGCACGTTCCACGTGTTCGGCATTCTCGAGCAGCCGCTCCAGAGAGCCGAATCGCTCGAGCAGCCCCGGAGCCGTCTTGGGTCCGATTCCCCGCACGCCGGGCACGTTGTCGGAGCTGTCACCGATCAGCGCCAGGTAGTCGGTGACCAGCCCGGGGGGCACGCCGAGGCGGACCGACGCGTTCTCCGGCGTCACCTCGGCCTCCTCGACCGCTCCGGGGCCGCGCCTCCCCGGATTCAGGAGATGGACGTCCTCGTCGATGAGCTGGTAGAAATCCTTGTCGCCCGACACGATCACGGTATGCAGACCCTCGTCCGAGGCCTGGCTCGCCAGCGTGCCGATCACGTCGTCCGCTTCCCAACCCTCGACCTCGATCACCGGAACATGGAACGCCTCGACGACCTCCCGGCACCTGTCCATCGATGCGGCGAGTTCGTCGGGCATCTTCTCACGAGTCGCCTTGTAGTCCTCGTACAGCTCCGTCCGGTAGCTGTCCCCCGCGTCGAGTACGACGCCCACGTAGTCGGGCCGGTACTCGTCCAGAATCCGCACCAGGAACCGGGACAGGCCGAAGGGCGCCGATGTGTTCTCGCCCTTCGAAGTGGTAAGGGGCCGGCTGATCATCGCGAAGAAGGCCCGATAGATGAGCGCGTGGCCATCCAGCAGGTAGAGTGTGGGGCGGTCGGATTTCGGCTCGTTCACGGTCGCGCGGCTCTCGGGGAATGGGGGTGAAACAGAAGCGCCCCGGGTCGAATTCGCCGGGGCGCCATGTCGAGTAGCCATCGCTGCTCGTCGTTGAAGGGTCGTTCAGGCCTTTACGACATTGGTCGCTCTGAGGCCCTTGTCTCCCTCCAGCAGCTCGAACTCGACTTCCTGCCCTTCGGCGAGAGTCTTGTATCCGTCGGTCGTGATCGAAGAGTAATGGACGAAGATATCCCGTCCGTCCTCATCCTCGATGAATCCGTATCCCTTGGAGTCGTGGAACCACTTGACCCGGCCCTTGGACATGGACGTCCTCCTGGTGAGTGAAACGACTGGCGGCCGCCCGTGATTGAGCACGGCCTTCGCCATGCTACCTATCGGCCGGCGGGTCGTCAACTGGATCGATTCCCAGACCCCAGAGACGTCTGTAGATGTGCCGGTAGGCCGTGATCGTCTTCACGTAGACCCGCGTCTCCCTGAACGGAATCCGCTCTACCATGAGTTCTGCGTCGGCAGAGAATTCCGGAAAATCACGCCACCTCGCATACCGGTGCGGGCCCGCGTTATATGAGATCAGGGCCGGCGCCAACGAGCCGGAATTGCGATCCAACAACTCTCGCAGATACAACGTGCCGAGTGCGAGATTTACCTCGGCTACTTTCAACTGCGTCGCTTCGAACCCCGAGAACCCACTGCGCCGGGCCAATTCGGCACCCGTCCTGGGAAGAACCTGCATCAGGCCCACCGCGCCGGCGGGAGATGCGACCTCCCGGTCGAATTGCGACTCGCGTCTGATGATCGCCGCCACCAGCGCTGGATCCAGCCGGTGCCGGTCCGCCGCGGCGTCCAGGGCGCCGGCATAGATGAGTGGATACACACCTTTCAGGAGGTCATCAGACCACGCGCCCGAGCCGGAACGGCGCACGGCGTCTGCCAGGGCGGTTCCCTGCCAGGTCCAACCTCGCTCGTTGAGCAGCAGTGCGAGGCGCAGCCGCACCGCTGATGTCTCGCCGGTCCTGTCCCGGGTGGAGAGTTCACGGATGCCTCGATTCCTCCAACCCAGGTCGCGCAGGGCATCCATCCGGTCGAGCAGCGCGAAGTCCGCCGCTCGGGGAGGCGCGAGAGGCGCCGTGGCCCGACGCGGCACCTCGTCCCAGGCGTCGAGTCCGAGGGAGGCGGCCGCCAGAACACCGTAGTAACCGAGTGGGTTGTAGCCGATGGCCTCTCGGAACAGAGCCCCTGCCGCGGCACTGTCGCCTGCAGCTTCCCGGGAACGAGCGGACCAATAGACCGCTGCGTGGTACCAGTTTCCGCCCGGCGACCGCCTGCGATACGTGTCGAATTGCTGGATCGCGTCGTCCGGCCGATCCTCGAGCAGCGCAAGCATTCCGAGCCGGAACATGGCCGTGCCGGCGTATCCCGATCTCGGATGACGTTCCACGGTCGTCTCGTAGGCGCTCGCCGCCCCGGAAAGGTCTCCTCGATCGTGCCTGATGTCCCCGATCAGGAACGCCGCATAGGCACCGTCAGGTGCACCCGAGACATCGGCGACCTGGCGCCACAGAGCCATCGCCTCGTCCTGGCTTCCCTGCCGATACCAGGCCCGGCCTGCCAGAAACATCGCTTCCGAACGCAGCCGCTCGGAGTCCCCGGGCGGCTGACCTTCTGCGCCATCTAGCCAGGGTGCGAGAACGCGCCTCACGTCGGTATATCGACTGCGGGCGAACCACGCCTCGGCAAGCGCCAGCCTGGCCGCCGCTCGCTCCGATTCCGGGGCCTGCTCCAGTGCTTCCTCCAGCAGGTCCACCGCCCGCGTGGAGCGACCGGCAGCCAGATCGGACTCGGCGACGAGTTGCAGAGCAGACAGGGTAGTATCGAGGGCCAGGTACGTTTCGCCGACCGCAGCGTCCGCCCGGCGTAGCTCCAGCGCCTGCCGCGCCGCTCGCAGGGCGGCGGCCGTATCACCCCTGGCCAGGAGTGCGGGAACGAGCCAGCGACCTGCGAGCAGGGCCGACCCGCGGGCCGAGAGCGAGTCAGCCAACGCGAGTCCGCGCGCCGTGTCCCCGGAAGCAAAGGCCGCGCGCGCGACTTCGATCCGGACGGAATCACGGGGTATCGCTTGCACGCCGGCAAGTTCGGCGGATACCTCTGCAGCCCGGTCAAGATCGCCCGCACGACCCAATGACTGAAGCGCGGACATCTGGAGCCAGGAAGAAATGCCGGGAGCCACGCCCGCCGCCTCGAGCCAGCTTTCAGCTGCCTCGGAATCTCGCCCGAGACGCTGCAGGGCCCGGGCGCGGCCGACCAGCGCCTGAACATAGGGATCGGGGTCTCCTCCCGAGCGCAGCCCTGGCAAGACCATGTCGAATTGCTCGAGTGCCGTTGCGGCGGCACCGCCGGCCAACTCGGCCTGCGCCTGGAGGAGCCGACCCTCTCCGCCAGCCAGGCTGTCGAGCCACGTCCGCTCTGCCAGGAGTCGGCGGACGGTACTCCACGACCGGATCCGGGCCTGGGCCCGTGCCGCCGCCAGTACCACCGGGGGCGAAGTCTCCTGTCCGGCTGCAGCCAGCTCCGCAGCGAGAATCCGGCTCGCCGCGAGCGGCCGTCCTTCCGACAGCAGAGTTTCGGCGCGGTCGAGACCGGAAGCGGCCGCCGGGAGGTCCTCGGCCGGAAGGAGGGCGGGGTTGGCCTGTA
>JBDGUY010000117.1:0-6137 GCA_039585935.1 Gemmatimonadota bacterium | reverse complement strand
CCCGTCCCCCCGGTGCTGGTCGAGAAACGCGACGAACGACTCGAGGTCTCGTCGATATGCATCGACCGTATGCGGAGACAGTCGCTTCTCGTTCTCGGCGTATCTGAGGAATTCCGCTACCGCCCGGCGGCTGTCTCCCTCGCCGATGCTCACGGGCTCGCCGTTGCCAGAATTCGCTCGGGCAAGTTTGCAGGCTCCTGGTCGACGCTGAGACACCACTCCCTCATCGACTCGATGGCCCTCGACGAGTGTGCGATCCGGCGCGCCCGTCGGCCGCGCGTTCGGACCGGGAGAGGATCCAGCAATCCAAAGTTGGCGTTCATCGGCTGGAATGTCTCCGGATTCGCCTCGGACAGATACCTGTACAGTCCCCCGAGCATCGTCACCGGAGGAGGAATCGAGGGATCCTTGCCCGTCAGGATCCGGTGAAGATTGAGGGCCGCCACCAGGCCGCTGGCAATCGACTCCGTGTACCCCTCGACACCGGTCAACTGGCCGGCAAACATCAGCCCGGGCTCGTCCGGCGGTCCACCGTGCGGTGACAACCGGGCCGGGGAGTTCAGATACGTATTCCTGTGGATCGAGCCGTACCGGAGAAACTCGACCTGCTCGAGCCCGGGAATCATCCGGAATACCTTCTGCTGCTCTCCCAGCTTCAGCCGGGTCTGAAACCCGACCAGATTCCACATCCGTCCGTCCCTGTCCTCGGTCCGCAGCTGAACGACGGCGAACGGGCGTTGGCCGGTGCGCGGGTCGTTCAGGCCTACGGGCCGCATCGGACCGAAGCGCAGGGTATCGCGTCCACGGGCGGCCATCACCTCGATCGGCAGACAGCCTTCGAAGTACGGGACCTCGTCCCACTCGGGAGCCCTGTGTACGTCCGCCTCGAGAAGTGCGTCCAGGAAGGCTCCGTACTCGGATTCGTTCATCGGACAGTTCAGGTAGTCCGCATCGCCCTTCCCATACCGGGATGCTCGATAGACGACGTCTTCGAGCAAGGACTCACCAGCCACGATCGGTGCGATCGAATCGAAGAACGCGAGGTGCTGGTCGCCGAGAAGGGCGCAGATGCTGGCCGACAACGCGTCAGAGGTCAGCGGCCCCGTGGCGACGATTGCCGGCGCGGCGGGGACCTCTGTGACTTCTTCCCGGATGACCCGGATACGAGGGTGGGAATTGAGCCGTCGGGAAACCTCCCCTGAGAACTCATCTCGATCGACGGCGAGCGCGGCTCCAGCAGGCACTCTCGTGCTGTCGGCGATGCCGAGCAGCATGCATCCGAGCATGCGCATCTCGGCCTTGAGAAGGCCGTGCGGTGTGTCCAGGGCTTCGGCTTTGAAGGAATTCGTGCACACGACCTCGGCGAGGTCTCCAGTCCTATGAGCCGGCGTCTCACGAACCGGGCGCATTTCGAACAGATCTACATCATATCCGCGTTCGGCCAGCTGCCAGGCCGCTTCCGAGCCCGCCAGGCCGCCCCCGATGACCGGGACACGGCGCTCATTCATCCCTTCTTTGCACTCCCACGCCGTTTGCCTGCACCTCTCCGACCCGTGTTGCCCCTGGCTACCCGGGCCGCGATCAACTCGACCGCACCGGCCACGTCCAGCTGCTCCGGCGCGGTGTCCTTCGGAAGCGATGCGTTGGTCTTTCCATGCTTGACGTACGGCCCATAGCGTCCGTCAAGGATCTGCATCGGCTCACCGTCTTCCGGATGCGGTCCGAGCTCTCGCAGTACTTTCGGCGCGGCCCGACGTCGCCCGCCCTTCGGCTGAGCCAGCAGGGCGAGGGCACGATCGAGTTCCACGGTCAGGACATCATCTTCGGGCTGGAGCGACCTGAATTCCCCGTCATGTACCACGTAGGGTCCGTAGCGCCCGATCCCGGCCTTGACCTCTCCACCCTTCTCGGGGTGCTCGCCCAGAGTGCGAGGCAGGGAAAGCAGACCCATGGCGACATCCATATCCACGTCGTCCGGACCGAGGCCTTTGGGCAGGGAGGCTCGCTTCGGCTTTGGACCGTCCTCTTCCTGTTCCCCGAGTTGAACGAATGGGCCATACCGTCCAACGAGCAGGCGAACGGCCAGTCCGCTGTCGGGATCCACCCCCAACGGCTGATCCGCTTTTTCCTTCGCTTCGATGAGCTCCCTCGCCTTGGCCGGCGACAGATCGGCCGGTGCGAGCCCCTCGGGGAGCGTCACCCGCAGAGGATCGCCATCTTCAGCGAGTTCGAGAAACGGACCGTAGCGGCCGATTCGAACCTCTCCTTCAAGATCGTCGAAGTCGCCGAGGGTCGATGCCTCACGGGGATCGATCTTCTGCCCCTGTTCCTCCAGACGTGTCTCGAAGCCATCCGGCCCGCGATAGAACTCCTCGAGGAATTCCTGCCACTGCACGTCGCCGTCGGCGATCCGGTCGAGATCGGATTCCATGCGGGAAGTAAAGCCGGGATCGACCAGGTCCTCGAAGTGCTCTTCCAGCAACCTGGTCACCGCGAACGCCAGGAAGCTCGGGACGAGCTGCTTTCCGTCTCGATCCACATAGCCTCGTTCCTGGATCGTAGCGATCGTCGGTGCATATGTACTTGGCCGGCCGATTCCTTCAGCCTCCAGCGCTTTCACGAGACTGGCTTCGTTGTAGCGCGCCGGCGGCCGGGTCTCGTGTCCCTCCGCCTCGAGAGCGATCCGATTCAACACGTCGCCCTCCGCCAGCAGCGGCAGGAAGACCTCCCGATCGTCCAGTGCCGCCTCGGGATCGTCGCTCCCTTCCACGTACGCCCGCAGAAATCCGGGAAATACGGTCGACTTGCCGCTGGCCTGAAACTCCGCGTCGGACGCCTGGATCAAGGCCTGGACGGAACGGCGCTGGGCGTCAGCCATCTGCGTCGCCATCATGCGCTTCCAGATCAACTCGTACAGCGCTGCCTCGCGCCCCGAGAGTCCGAGCTCATCCGCCGTCCGCATCTGGTTTCCTGCGGGTCGAATCGCCTCGTGAGCCTCCTGGGCGCCCTTCGCCTGCTTGCCGTAGTTCCTTGGCGACGGGCTGAGGAACTCCGGGCCATACTTTTCTTCGATGCGTCCACGAGCGGCCCCGATCGCCTGCGAAGAAAGACGTACGGAGTCAGTTCGCATGTACGTGATGTGGCCGGCCTCATACAGCCGCTGGGCGACGCGCATGGTATCCCGCGCCGAGAGATTCAACTTGTTGTTGGCCTCCTGCTGCAGAGTGGAGGTCCGGAACGGCGGATACGGTTTCTGCTTGAAGTCTTTCGAGGTGATGCTGGAGACAACGAACGATTCGTCCTCGAGCCGGGCCACGAGTTCTCGCGCAGTCGGCTCATCCAGCAGCACGACTTCCTGCTCGTCGGACGGTTTACCGGTATCGGGTGAGAAGTCGCGACCGGTGGCGACTGTCTTACCGGCCAGTTTCGTAAGCCGGGCCGGGAACTCGCCGCCGTCGGCACCAAGCGTTGCGAGCAGGTCCCACCAGCTGCCGGACCTGAACCGACGTCGCTCGCGCTCGCGCTCCACCAGAAGCCGCACCGCGACCGACTGTACACGCCCGGCTGACAGGGGACGACGGCTGACCGGGTCCACCGGCGAGATCTTCTTCCACAGCAGTGGCGACAATCCGTATCCCACCAGGCGGTCGAGTATCCTGCGAGCCTGCTGGGCATCGACTTGCAGCATGTCGATCTCGCCCGGGTTCTCGAGTGCCTTCGTGACCGCATCGCGCGTAAATTCGTTGAACCGCACGCGGCGAAAGCGCTCACCGTCGTCCGTCTGGTACCCCAGCTTCTGCGCGATGTGGAAGCCGATGGCCTCGCCTTCGCGATCAGGGTCAGTCGCGATGAGAACGTCGTCGACCGTCTTCGCCTGCTTCTTGAGCGAAGCGATTACGGCTCCTTTGCCCCTGACGGTCACATACTCGGGTTCGAATCCGTTCTCGACATCGACGGCGAGCCCCTTCTTGGGCAGGTCCACTACGTGACCTGATGTTGCCTCCACGGCGTAATCCTCCCCGAGCACTCGACCCAGGGTCTGCGCCTTGGTGGGCGACTCGACGATCACGAGGTGTTTCGCTTTGCGGCTCGCCATTCCGGTTTATGACTCCGTGCTCAGTTCAGGATCCTGTCGCTCGTCGGCGACATCGGCACCAGCGCTGTCGAATACAGTGGCTATTGCCTCCGCCACCTGGGCGGCCGTCCGATTCGAAGTGTCTACGGTATACGTGGACAGGCGGTAGGCAGGCAACCTCCGGTCGAGCAACTCCTGCAACACCTTCTCCGGCAATTCGTTCGCCAGCAGGGGTCTCGGAACATCATGCATCGCGAGACGCCGCGCGGCCTCCCGCGGCGATACGCTGAGCCAGACCCGGACAGCATCGGGCCATGCGTCACGAGATCCCGGCCGGGCCATCCATCCGCCGCCTGCGGCGATGACCATCGGTCCCGACGCGGAAATCTCCCCGGTGGCCTCGGCCTCCCGGGCACGGAAACCTGACTCGCCCTCCAGTTCGAAGATCTCGGCGATCGAGAGTCCAGCGATCCGCTCGATCTCAGAGTCGAGATCGATGAACGGCACTCGCCATCGCTCAGCAAGCAGTCTCCCTACGGTGCTCTTTCCGGATCCCATCAGACCCACGAGAACAACCGGTGAGGTGGGACTCCGCTGCGGCTGGCTCATTCCTGTGGAACCGCCGGCGTCATGGCGAACGGAAGGGGAGCGCCGAATTGGCGCGTTCGAGACTGGATTCCAGATTCCGACGCATCTCCGTCAGCGAATCTCCGCCCAGCTTCTCCCGCAGGGCATCTGCGAGGACGATGCAGACCATGGCCTCGCCTACGACCGCGGCCGCCGGGACCGCGCACACGTCGCTCCGTTCGCGCACGGCCTTGGCGCCATCCCCAGTCTCCAGATCGATGCTGGCCAGGGGCTTCGTAAGTGAACTGAGAGGTTTCATCGCGACCCGAATGACCAGCGGCTCACCGGTCGTCGTGCCGCCCTCAAGGCCACCAGCGTGGTTGTGGCTACGCCGGAATCCACCCGCGCGAAGATTTGAAACATCCTGCTCGATCTCGTCGTGGACGAGCGATCCCGGGCGACCGGCGGCCTCGAAACCCAGGCCGATCTCGACCCCCTTCATCGCTTGAATCGACAGCATGGCGGCGCCGAGCCGTGCATCCAGTCGTCGATCCCACGATACGTGGCTTCCGAGTCCGACAGGGACTCCGCGCGCGACGACCTCGAAAACTCCACCGAGCGTATCGCCAGCCGCGGCCGCATTGGCGATCGCCGTACGCATTTGCTCTGACGCAGCCAGGTCGAGACATCTGACATCCGACGCATCTGATGCGCCGTTCAGGTCATCGGGCAGAACATCCTCCATTTCGGCTCTCACGTCGCCGATCTGCACCACGTGGCTGCCCACGGTGATGTCGAGTTCCGACAGGAGCCTGCGCGCTACTGCGCCGGCAGCCACGCGGGCCGATGTCTCACGGGCACTCGATCGCTCGAGAATGTCACGCGCATCGCTGCGATCGTACTTCAGAAGACCCACCAGGTCCGCGTGCCCCGGCCGGGGAAGCCTTACGCGCCGCAGCGTCTCATCGTCGGCCTCGGGCCGGGCTTCCACCGCCATCGCGGTACGCCAGTTGTCGTGGTCACGATTCGGAATCCGGATCGCCACGGGAGACCCGATGGTCTCTCCGAGACGGACCCCGGCCACTATCTGTCCGACATCGCACTCAATCGACATGTCATCAGGACCGAGCGGGAGTCCCGCCGGCACGCCTTCGACGATCACATACATGCCCTCGCCGTGCGATTCTCCGGCGGTGGTGAAACGAAACGCTGTCAGCATTGAGCTCCCACATAACTCTCGGGCCACACGACATGACCGGATTTCATCGAGACACCGTACAGTTCACGGCCTTAAAAACAAAGCGGGGCCCGGCCAAAGCCGGGCCCCGATCCGTCGTCAGGTGTCCGCGAGGGCAGTCCGAATCACTCCACGATATGCGGAGTCACCAGGATGATCAGGTCCTGCTTCTTCTCGCTCGTCTTGGTCGTCCTGAACAGCGCCCCGATTACCGGAATGTTCATCAACAGCGGAATTCCGGTCTCCGACCGCTCGACT
>JBDGUY010000116.1:0-5941 GCA_039585935.1 Gemmatimonadota bacterium | reverse complement strand
GATCGCCCGGCGCTTCGCTTCCGGTTCGACAAGCCCGTCGAGGGCGGAGATGAAGAGATCACTCGCGTCGACGAAATGCAGGTTCGTCCCGAGTCCGAGTCCCTGAAAGAACTCGATGACTGCGGCGCTTTCGTCCTTCCGCATCAGTCCATTGTCGATGTGAAGCAACTCCAGTCTCTCCGGGCCGAGCGCCCGGGCGAGAAGCGTTGCCGCAACAGTCGAATCGACACCTCCGGACGCCAGCAGGAAGACCGAGCCTTCTCCGACCTGCTGTCGAATATTCTCCATCTGGTCGGCTATGAATGCCTCCATCGACCAGGTGGCTGTGCAGCCGCAGATCTCGAATACGAAATTCGCGAGCATCGAGTCGCCGTGCATGGTGTCGTCGACTTCCGGGTGGTATTGAAACCCGTATCGGCGGAGCGAGTCGGATCCGATAGCCGAGAACCGGTGGTCCGGCCCCCCGTCCGTGGTCACGCTCCACCCGAGTTCCTGGAATTCGGGACCGACCGCCGTCACGCTGTCGTAGTGGCTCATCCAGACCTGCTCGATCGGGCCAAGCCCCTTGAACAGCGGATGCTCTCCCACCAGGTGGAGATCTGCGCGACCCCACTGTCGACCCCCGTGCACGACCTCGCCTCCGTAGTGCTTGGCGATCTCCTGGTGCCCGAAGCACAGCCCGAGTATGGGAATGTCGAGATCGTAAATCGCGCGGTTGTAGTCCGAGTCTTCTCCATGTGAGGCAAGGCTCGGACTACCCGAAACGATGATCCCCTGGAATTCGCTGAATTCTTCGATCGGATCTTCCGGCTGACGGATTTCCGCCAGCACTCCCTGACGCCGGACCTTGGTGGCGATCAGGTGCGCGTACTGGCCGCCGAAGTCGATAACGGCGATGGCGTCGTGCTGCATTCGCGGTGTGGCTCCTTGCTCAGCTGCGCTTCGTCCACGTGGCTCCGGAATAGGGCCCGGGCCTGCTGCGGGCAAGTCCGGCAGATCTCGCGGAGAACCTCAGTTGCCGGCACTCCACGGTGGTACCACTCCGTTCGAGCGGGCGTAGGCCACCGACTGGCCCAGATGCTCGTGCATGTGGGTCACGTACAGGAGCATCGCAGCTCGCTTCGTGGTGTCCCGACCGAACAGCTTCGTCGCGTCGTCGAGGCTCGCGTCCGGCACGGCGGCGATCGCTTGCCTGGCAAACACGAACGACTCGCTCAGCGCTTCGACCGCACCATTCTTCAGTGCCGCGAGATCGTCGGTATCGCACTTCGTTTCGAGTGCTTCTGCCCCGGCCGGTGCTTCGACGCCGAAGAAGCGCGGAATGCCGAAGTTTGCTGCTGCCATGTGACAGAAGACCTCGCCTACGGAACGGACGCCCTCCATCGGGCTCCAGTCGTACGCCGAAGCGGGGATCGCCTCCGCGAGACCGACGTACTTGCTTTCCATTGTCGAGACGTCGGCGATCATGTCGGCGCGCAGACCTGACACGTCGGTGGATTGCGCGCGGACAGGTACCGCAGCCGAAAGCACGGCCGCCGCCGCTGCGAGCAGCACTGTGGGGATGAGAGCCTGTGGATGATTCAGCACTTGTTGATTCTCCAGTGTTCGGGTTCGGACTCGTCCAACCCGTACGGTAGAACCCTGAGACGGAGGAGGGAAGGGCGTTCGGGCAGGGCCGAGTTCTATTCGTGTCGTAGAGCGTCGATTGGCGACAGACGAGCGCCCCGCCGTGCCGGCCAGGTTCCGAACACGAGTCCGATAAGGAGCGCGACTCCTGCAGCGAATGCAACCGACTCCCACGTGAACGCCGCATGGACCGGGGCGTCGGTCAACCTGCGGACGACCGCCGCCACGACGCCGGCCCCGGCCATCCCCAGCAGGACTCCGAGCAGGCTCCCGAAGCCCGAAATGGCCACGGACTCGATGAGAAACTGGAGACTGATATCGCGGGCCCGGGCTCCGGCGGCCTTCCTCATGCCAATCTCCCGAGTGCGCTCACTTACCGAGGCCAGGAGAACGTTCATGATCCCGATGCCGCCGACCAGCAGGGAGATCCCGGCGATCGCTCCGAGCACCAGCTTGAACACGAGCATCGCCTGTCGAACCTGGTCGATTCGCCTCCTGTTGCTCGCCAGATCCACCCTCTCTCCCCACGATGCGCCGAATCGATCCTCCAGCCATGCCTCGATCACAGCCGTGGCCTCGGGCAGGGATTCGACACTCTCCGCTCGGATCCCCAGGGAGGCGGGTCTGCGTCCTTCCGGGTCCAGAAGACGAACAGTCCTCGGGGTGAACGGAATCCAGGCCCGGTTCACCCGGTCCGCAGGGTTGTCCGCCGTTACCCCGACGATCCGCCAGGTCGTGTCGTTCCAGAAAAATTGGCCGCCGACGACGTACGCAGGCTCGCCGTCGGGGAACAGAGCTTCGGCCAGGGCGGCGGACACCACCACAACGGACGAGTCGCCCGATACATCGGCCGCAGTCAGGAACCGTCCGGCGGCAAGCGGCCTGGGAAGCATCGGCTGTGCGGCGGGCGTCGTGGCCGTGGCCAGGGTGGCGTGCCGAGCGGTATCCTTCGGGACAGTCGCCCAACCCGACCCGGTGGCAAATACGGTTGTCCGGGCGCCGATCGGTGCGAGCAGCCTGCCCAGTTCCCTCGCGTCCTCGTCTGAAAACTCAACGGGATCGGTACGCCGGATGGCTACTCCATCGACCACATCGACCGACTTCGACGCCAGGATGATCGTCTGCAGATCGGTCGTCTGCTCGATCTGCTCTCGGGAGTAGCGCTCGAGCCCATCGCTCAGGGCGAGGATCGCCACGAGCGCAGCGACTCCGATCATTACTCCGAGAGTCGACAGGAAGGTTCGGAGGGGATTCGCCCGCATCGCATCCAGGGCGATCCGAACCGGCTCGGGGATCACGCGTCTTCCAAGAGCGAGGGGAGGTCAGGCCGTCCCACGGCACGGGACGAAGCGACTTCCGTTATCGTCGATTCGATCTCGGCTTGCTGGGCCATGAGCCGAACCTTCTCACGTTCCAACTGGAGCATTTCCTGCTGCAGGTCCAGCCACTTCGCAGCGACGGACCAGCCGAGGACCACCGCCGGCAGGAGGACGAACGCGCAGAAGATCGCGAAGAACGCGGCGAGCTGACCGAGCACGGGTGCACTCCTTTCGGCAGGGAGGACGGCAGCCGGTTACTCCGGGTCCTCGGGTTCATCGAGTAGCGAAGGTTGCCGGGTCGTCACGTCCAGGGGCGACGGCTCTTCGATCCCATCCGTTCCAACGCCGAGCTCACGAAATCGGCGCATGGCGGGCACGAGGCGGCTGTCGAGCGAGCCCGTGGCCTTGTTGAACGCATTTACAGACCGCTCGATATGTTTTCCAATATCGCTATATAAACCTACGAATTTACCGAGCCGAGCGTACAGGTCCTGCCCCTGCGCCACGATCTCTCGGGCGTTGTCCGTCATCTCCTGCTGCTGCCAGCCGAACGCCACCGCCTTCAGCAGCGCGTACAGGTTCACCGGCGAACACACCAGGACCTTCTTTTCCGTGGCATACTCGAAAAGATTCGCATCCTCCTGGAACGCGGCTCCCAGGCAGGCTTCATTCGGAACGAACATCACCACGAATCCGGGAGTCGAGTCGAACTGGTCCCAGTACGCCTTCTGGCTGAGCTCACGCACACGCGCTTTGAGCGCCTGCGCATGCGCCGCCAGGTGCCGGCGGCGCCCGTCGTCGTCTTCCGTTTCCATCGCCGAGAGGTAGGCGGTCAGCGGGACCTTGGCGTCGATCGGCAGCACGCCGCCACCTGGCAGATGAGCGATCATGTCCGGACGGCCATCGGTCGCGTCGGTCGACTGCTCGTCGAAGTCCACGTGCCTTTCCATGCCGGCCATCTCGACCACCCGCCGCAGCTGGACTTCGCCCCAGCGACCCCTGGCGGTCGGAGACTTGAGCGCGGCACGGAGATTCGTCGTGCTCTCGTGGAGCTGGCGATGCGTCTCCTTGAGATCCTTGATCTGCGTATTGAGGGACTCGTATGCGCCTTCTCGTTTCTGCTCGAGCTCGCGAACGTGCCCGTCGAGGCTGACGAGTTTCTCCTGGAACGGAGTGAGCACGCCCTTGAGGTCCTCCTTCGCCCGGATGCTGTAGCTGTCGGCATTCTTTCGAAGCGTTTCGCCGGCCAGGGCGGTGAACGCCTCCCGGAGCCTCTCCTCCGCCTGCGCACTCCACTCGAGCTTCTCCGCATCGGCCTCGCGGGCCTGACGCAGTCCTGCCAGTTCCTCGCGCAGGGATCTGGTCTCCTGCTCGTGGGCGTCGCGCAGAGAGCGATCGGCCCGCTCCCAGGATGATCGGGAGCGCAGCCAGACTCCGAGGCCGATCAGCACCCCCAGCAGCAGGGCGAGCGCGACGGCAAGCGCAAGGACCGTAGTTTCATTCATGTCGAGTTCGGCGGCGGCTACGAGATTCGGGTCGACGGATCCGGACACCGGTCAACCTACAATCCTCCACTGACGCTCGACACGGTTCGCCTTCCAGGGTCAGAGCAGCGGCTCGAGCTGAACCGGAAGCTCCATGATCTCCCCATCACGATCGATTCGCAGGGCTCGCGTGGACCCGGCACCCGTGCGCAGGAGTTCGAATACTCCCGCCAGCCTGAGCTCCGACACCGGAACGCCGTCGATGGCCAGGATGACGTCGTCCAACCTTACGCCGGCCCGCGCTGCCGGCGAGTCGGGAATGACGAACCGGGCCCTGGCCATGGAGAAATCCTCTCCGTGCGCCACCGGCCAGAGGCCGCTCAGGTCCTCTCCGGCAGGCTTTCCGTATGAACCATTCGGTTCGAGGAGGATCCGGTCGCGGGGATAGTCGATCGTGAGCGCGAACTGCCGGAGGACAGCGCCGCCGACCGTTCCGGCGTCGGCCCGATTCTCGAAGCCCGCGGACTCGAGAGTCGCGCCGATCACGGGCGACGGGATCGAGTAGGGACCGATGCGGAAAGAGCCGATCCGGAAGAGGATCCCCGTCGTCTCGCCCCCCACCGCGACCCCGGGAACCGGGATGGTGGGCTGGTCCGGCGCCAGAACCCCCGCGCCCTCGAGGAAGTTCCGGTTCAACCCGGCTACGTCCGTGCTGCCCGTGTCCAGCTTGAATCTCCCGGGAATCTCCGCCGCGTGGGGCTGTTCGATCACGGCTTGGATGAAGGGTTCGGCCGCGACCACCTCCACCGCGATCTCGGCGCCTTCCGCCGGCAGCACGCTGGATGCCTCGTATACCGTCAGCGTCTCCGCCTCGTAGTCGATCCGCCACACGCGTTCAGCGAGGACATCGTGGCCCAAGATGCCGGCGAATTCACGACCCACGATCTGCGCCGCGGCCGCGATCGGGATCGCCCGGAGCGTCCAATCCGAAAGTTCGCCTCCCGGTATCCCAAGTGTGACCCCTTCGGTGAGCCCGATCTCGACGGCGCCGCCCGGCTGGGGGACCGTGTCCGGGTCCGAGACGGTCAACCGCAGATCCACGGCTACCCCCGCATCGATCACGCTGTAGTCGAACCCCGTGTCGAGCAGGAACGGCAGGGGGGCGCTCCCGTTGACCGATACCTCGAGCCACACCAGACCGAAGTCGGTATCGATCGGGACCTCTGCCAGCACGACCGTGTGGACGGGGTCCACGGTCCTCGCGTCTCCAACCGCGGACCCTTCCGGCTCTGACGAGCACGCGCCCAGGATCAGCATGGCAGTGATTGACGCGGCCCGTCCGCCCTCCCGGCAGCAGTCGCGACACAGGCGGAGAATCTGGTTTACCGGACGGATTGACATGACTGGGCTCCTGGTCTGGTTCGATCGTTGCTGGCTACGGAATTGAACTACGTCAGCCTTCGCCCGCTTGTTTCTGCTTTCCGGTACCACGGTCGGCGGGAGACCTGGTGG
>JBDGUY010000115.1:0-5960 GCA_039585935.1 Gemmatimonadota bacterium | reverse complement strand
GGCTACGACCACAAGGCAATGGGAATCACGGCCCGGGGGGCATGGGAGTGCGTGAAACGACACTTCCGGGAGATGGGAACGGACACCCAGGCCGATGAATTCACGGTCGCCGGTATCGGCGACATGAGCGGTGATGTGTTCGGAAACGGGATGTTGTTGAGCCGTACGATTCGGCTCACGGCCGCGTTCGATCACCGGCACATTTTCCTCGATCCCGATCCCGACGCTGAATCGAGCTGGTTCGAACGTCAGCGACTGTTCGACCTTCCCGGCTCCAGCTGGGATGACTACAACCGTTCGCTGATCAGCGCCGGTGGCGGGATCTGGGAGCGAGGAAATAAGAGCATCCCGCTGTCGCCGGAGATCAGGACAGCGTTGGGAGTCGAAGACGAGACGATGAATGGAGACGCGCTGATCCGCGCGATCCTGCGCGCGCCGGTGGACCTGTTGTGGAACGGGGGCATCGGAACGTATGTGAAAGCCTCCTCGGAAACCCAGGTCGACGTAGGGGATCCGGGCAACGACTCCGTGCGCATCGATGCGACCGAGTTGCGGGCGCGAGTGCTCGGCGAGGGTGGCAACTTGGGCCTGACACAACCGGCGCGGGTCGAATTTGCACTTCGCGGCGGCCGCTGCAACACCGACGCACTGGACAACTCGGCCGGTGTCGACACTTCGGACCACGAGGTGAACTGCAAGATCCTGCTGGGCTCAGCAATCGAATCCGGCGTTATCGCACCTGAGGACCGAGACCGGCTGCTGCAGGAAGCAGGCGACGAGGTCGCTTCCCGTGTTTTGCGGAACAGCTATTGGCAGAGCCTGGCAGTGAGCCTGGACGAGCACCGCGTCCGTAGTCGTCCTCAGACGTTCCGAGACTCGCTGGCTGCACTGGAGCGCTCAGGGTTGCTCGATCGGGGGCTGGAGTTTCTTCCGGGAACCGAGGAGATCCTGGAGCGGGAGGAGCAGGGACAGCCGGCGCTCGTTCGGCCGGAGCTTGCCGTACTGCTCGCCTACGCGAAACTCCAGTTGAAGGACGCACTCCTGACATCGGACGTAGGTGCGGGCCAGGGGCTTGTCGCGCTGCTCCAGCAGTACTTTCCGGCAGGCATCCGAGAAGCAGTCGGGGACGAGCTCCTCGCGGAGCATCGACTGGCCCGGCACATCGCGGTCACGCTGCTGACCAACCTGATCGTCGATCTGCACGGTGGGACAGGGATGCTGCAGCTGCTGAGGGATACCCACCGTGATCCGGCCGACGTCGCCAGGGCCTGGTACGTGGCATGGCAGGTCAGCGGCGCCGCCGAGATTCTTGGTGAGATCCTCGCGCCCGAGTCGACGGTCCCCGCCGGGGTCCAGTCCAGCTGGCTCCTGCGTGCCTCGGCGGCAATCGATACGGCCACGCGCTGGTTGCTGGCCAATGCAGATCTTGGCAGGGACCTGGACGAGCTCCTCGAGCGGTACGGAGAGCCGGTCTCGGTACTCACGGGTTCACTGATGGACCTGCTGTCCGAAGGGAAGCGCGCCGAAGTCGAGACACGGATATCCGTATACAAGACCGATGGCATGACAGACCGTCTCGCCCAACGTTTCGTGGCCCTGGAATACCTCGACGGTCTGCTACCGGTGGCGCAGCTCGCCCGTGATGCGGAATTCGACGCATCCCTCGTAGGGCGGGTCTACTTCGGGCTGGCGGGAGAGGTGGACTTCCCGTGGATGCAGGATCGGCTTGCCGATCTGCCGGGAGCCGATCGCTGGCAACTCAGAGCGGCCAGGGAGCTCGCTCTCGACCTGGAAGCCGCGCGACGCAGGATCGTCCGGCGGCTACTGGAGGGAATCGGACCGGACGGAGATCCCTCACAGGCCCTCGTCGATTTCCGCGAGTCGTGTACACAGGGCCTTGGCCGGGTGGAGCGGATTCTCGACGAGTTGCGTGAAGAGGAAGGAAGTCCGGGTCTGCCAGGGTTGATGGTCGCCGTAAACGCGATCCAGCAGCAGTGTGACGCCTGGAGCGTCGGCCAGGAGTAGGAAAAGAAGGTCTGTCGGGAACCGGCCGGTGGCGTCCGGCCGGTTCCCGACAGATCAATACGACGTCAGGTAACGGTCGAGCTCCCAACTCGAGACCTGGGAGATATACTCGGACCACTCCTTCTTCTTCGACTGCAAGAAGTTGGTGAACAGGTGCTCGCCGAGCACCTCACGCATCGTCTCGCTCTTCTCGAGCTCGGCGATCGCTTCTCCGAGATTCGCCGGGAGGCTGGTGATCGAATATTCCTCGCGGTCCTCGGCAGTCAGCTCCCATACGTTCACATCGAGCGGCGGCCCCGATTCGATCTCGTTTTCGATCCCGTCCAGTCCCGCTGCGATCTGAACGGCGAGGGCCAGGTAGGGGTTGCAGGCCGGGTCCGGCATGCGGAATTCCACTCGCGTGCCCACGCCCCTGCGATCCGGGACCCGGATCATCGGCGACCGGTTGGACTGAGACCACGCGATGTCCACAGGGGCCTCGTAGCCGGGAACCAGTCGCTTATAGCTGTTGACCAGGGGATTCGTCACCGCGGCCAGGGCCGTCGCGTGCTTCTTGAGGCCTCCGATGTAATGACGCATCAGTTTCGACATCTGGTACTCGCCGTCCGGATCGAAGAAGACATTGCCGTCGGCATCGAACAGGGACTGGTGCGTGTGCATGCCCGAACCGTTCTGCCCGTATATGGGCTTGGGCATGAACGTCGCGTGGAGATCATGCGCCAGGGCGGCGTTTCTGACGATGAATTTGAAGGTGGTCAGACTGTCAGCCGTGACCATTACGTCGGCGTACTTGAAGTCGATCTCGTGCTGCCCGGGCGCCACTTCGTGGTGCGCTGCTTCGACCTCGAAGCCCATCGCCTCGAGATCGTTCACGATCATCCTTCGAGCCTTCTCACCGAGGTCGACGGGCGTGAGGTCGAAGTACCCGCCGCGGTCGTGCGTGATGGTCGTGGCACCGCCCTCGTCGTCCTTCTGAAACAGAAAGAATTCAGCTTCGACACCTGCATTGACCATGTACCCCATGGCGGCGGCCTTTTCGGCCACGCGCTTCAGCACTCGGCGTGGATCGCCCGAGAACGGGGTCTCATCGGAGTTGTGGACGTCACAAATCAGCCTGGCGACGCGCGCCTCGGGGTTTCCCCACGGAAACACCCTGAACGTCGTCAAATCCGGCTTGAGGAGCATGTCGCTTTCTTCGATCCGGACGAATCCCTTGATTGAAGAGCCGTCGAACATGATCTCCCCGTCCAGGGCCTTCGGAAACTGGCTCGCCGGGATCTCGACGTTCTTGATGTGGCCCGCAATGTCTGTGAAGGTCAGTCGCATGAAGCGGACATTCAGGGTGTCACACAACTCCAGTACAGTCTTCGCATCCGGGGAGTCACCGAGGATCTTCCCGTAGTGAGCGAAGCGGGCAGCCTCGTCGTGCTCCGGCGGTGCGGCAAAAATTGAATCGGGCGACATCGAGTCGATCCTCCGGTCATTTCTGTTCTAATTGGAGCCGCTCAAACGCTTGCTGGCGTATCCGGCCACCTCTCCGACGAACGTGGCAAACGGTACGCAAGTGTCGTGCGAACGTCAAGTAATAGTTAGTAGTATCGACCATATGTAGTACTTCGAGATGCAATCAACGCCAGTTCACTGCTTCTGAAATATATAAGCCAACAAACGCACAAATGTACCCCCCGCGGACGCCTGGAGAGCCGGCATCCGCGGGGGGCAGTTGGTGCAACCGTGCTACGGTCGTCGTCTCACAAGATCGATTCCGGTCCTCCTCAATCGAGCGGACAGGCCTGGTTGTTGTATTGCTTGAGAGTCTTCGCCGTCGTCCCGACATCCCCGCCGGCGATCGCGGACTCGTACATTTCGACTACCTCGTCGGAGGTCAGATCGAAGCTCACACCATCTGTCTCCGCATTGAGCATTGCCGCGACCGTCTCTCGCAGAAGTCTGTTCACCCCGGAGCCTCGAAGGCCCAGCGACTGCGCCAACGAGAGTTCGGCGGGGGTAAGTTTCTGTTCGGGCTTCGCGAGCGTCGCAGGAACACCCCCGAGTACGTCGGCCAGGTTCGATCCGGGAGACAGGCCTGTGCCGACCCACGAATCAGCGTGCTTCGGATTCCTCCAGAAGCTGAATCCACACCCCTCGCCACCGCCCAGGGTCCCGCCTGGCTCATCAGGAACTTCCATCATCCGGCACAACATGAGATCGTCGAATCCGCCCTGCGCTGACGACGATACGACGAGCTCGACGAAGCTCTGAATCACCGGTTCCGACGATGGCGTGAGAGGCTGAACGGCTCCCGCGGCGGCGAGTGAGGATGCCAGCGGCTCGGCATCGATGAGCATACGATGGGAGCCGTCATAGCTGCCGGCTCCCAGGGCAGTGAGCCCGCGAATTCTAACATCCGGTTGCGAAAAGCGGTCGAGGAAGAAGGTTCCGCCGAAGTCACTCGCACCGCGCGAGTCGAATCCGGCACCGTCTTCGACGACGAGGACGTTCCCCGCGTCCATGCACTCGGGACAGGTCGATCCGGCACCAGCCCATGCCAGGAAGTGATCTCCAGGCGGGGACATGGTGTCGGTATCGTATACTCGCGCACTGGCGAGTCCGCCGTTGCTGGGCCACACCGTTACATAGAATTCGAGCTCCAGCTCCGGAACCACCATCGACGGAATCTGGTCACCGTGCGTGAATGACTCGAAATCGATCGTTGCGCAGACCTCCTCGACGGATGCGACAGCTGCGAGCGGTAAACTGCCGTCGAAACTCGAATCGCGATCCGGTTCCAGAACGGAGCCGCCGTTACACCCCGCCAGAAGTATCAGTGCTCCAGCGCTCCCCAGGAGAGAGTGTTCGAGTCGAAGTCGCATCCAGGTATCCTCACCGAATCGAGTTGCGTGACGACGAATCCGACATCCCCGGGTCCCCGCTCGAACTGGCCGGGTCGCTCGCCAGGGCTCTTGCGCAAGCTCGATTCCAACCTGCGGCAATCTCTATGTGTATACTGTAGTGAAGGATACGAATTGTGGAGGTAGCGAGCGGACGCTACTCAATGATCCGAACGCGCAAAAAGGTCAGCTTCGCGGATTCGCGTGCCACGATTCCAGGGTACCAAAGAGCAGGCGCCCGAGCTCGAAAGCCCGGGCGCCTGGGACGGGCCGGTGCGGATTCACCGGTCCATTCTAGAAGGTCGCAGTTCAGCTCGGAAGTTGAACCGGCTCCCACTCGCCTTCGTCTCGACCGAGGGGGCAGTAGGACTCGTTCGCGTCCTCGAGGACACCCTTGTTCCCGGCCATGAATGCAGCCTCGACCTCGGAAACGCTCCACATGTAGTTTACTGAAGACGTCGCGTTCAGCCAGCCGGCCGCCGCATGACGGGACAGAGCGTTCACGCCGCCGCCCCTGAGGGACAGAGCATCGAGCAGAAGGATGGTGCAGATGTCCGTACCATCTTCCGGATTGACACTCGGATACGTCATGCCATCGCAGGCTGTAGTGAAGGCATCGCCGAACGTGGTCGTGTACGGGTCGACGGGCCAGTTGCCGAAGTGGTGCTCCTGCTTCCAGTAACCAGGCGTGCAGCCCTCATCTCCGCGATCTTCGACATACTTGCAGACCATGATGTCGTCGACAGCGCCAGAACCTGCGAAGTAGAACTCGAGAGTGTTCTGGAACATGGCGTCAGGCTCGACGTTCACCATCTCGACCTGGCTGTCGTTGTCGACCAGGACGTCCGTGATTCCGACTTCCGTGCCATCGGTAGCAATGTCGATCATGAGGGAAATGTACTCTCCCTGCGGGCCTTCCTGGTCGAGCGCCTTGAAGCCCTGTACCAGGTAGTCGCCTCCCGGGAACGTGAACAGCAGATTCATCCAGGTATCGGCATCGTCCGGGTTCGGGTACACATCCGAAACCGGATCGCCGTTCCCATC
>JBDGUY010000114.1:0-6015 GCA_039585935.1 Gemmatimonadota bacterium | reverse complement strand
ATCGTTGATACCGCACTGGCCGAACGAGAGGCCAGGGGCACCCCGGTTCGGGTCGCCCTCGTGGGCGGCGGGTACGTCGCACGGTGCATCGCGCTCCAGTTTCTGACACCGCTCAGAGGCATGCGACTCGTGGCGATCTCGAACCGGACAGTCGAGAAGGCCGAGGCAGCACTCGTCGAGGCTGGCGCGTCGACCGTCGTCCGGGTCGAAACGGTCACCGCGCTCGACGAAGCCGTGTCTCGCGGTCACCTGGCGGTGACTGCCGATGCCGATGTCGTGTGCCAGGCGGGCTCGGTAGACGTGGTGATCGAGGCCACGGGTCACGTCGAGTTCGGCACCCGCGTATGCTTCGAAGCGATCCGCAACGGCAAGCACACGATCCTCATGGGGGCCGAAGTCGACGCTTCGGTCGGCCCGATTCTGAAGACCTATGCCGACCGAGCGGGTGTCGTATTCAGCTACACGGATGGTGATGAACCCGGCGTGGGGATGAATGTGTACCGGTTTCTCGACGGCATCGGCTATCGGCCGGTGCTGATGGGCCAGCTGAAAGGCTTTCTCGACCGTTATCGCAACCCGGACACGCAGCGTGAACTCGCCGAACGTCTGGGGCAGAATCCAGCCGTCCTGGCCTGCTTCGCAGATGGCTCGAAGCTCGCCCTCGAGGCGGCCATCATGGGCAACGCGACGGGCTTCGTGCCCAGAGTCCGTGGAATGCAGGGCTATCCATGCGACCACGTCAACGACATGCTCGACCGGTTCAGTCCGGAGGACTTCGAGGACGAGGGCTATGTCGATTATTCCCTCGGCGCGGCTCCGCATACCGGAGCTTTCGTGATCTGCCACAACGATGTCCCCCCGAAGCGGGAATTGATGGCCTACCTGAAGATGGGCAATGGCCCGCTGTACATGTTCTACCAACCGTACCACCTTCCTCCGTGGCAGGTGGCGGACTCGGTAGCGCGCGCGGCGTTGTTCCATGACGCGACGATCGCTCCACGGGGTGGACCCGCGTGTGATACGGTTTCCTGTGCGAAGCGAGACCTGAAGGCAGGCGAGATTCTGGACGGGATGGGGGGGTTCACCTGCTACGGGCTGGTCGACAGATATGAGGTGTGTCGTCGAGAGAACACGCTGCCAATTGCTGTCTCGCTCGATTGCCGGTTGAAGCGAGATATCGCGAAGGACCAGCCAATCACGTACGATGACGTCGATCTGCCCCCGGGCCGCCTGGTCGATAGACTGCGTACCGAGCAAGCGCAGCGTTTCGGCTGAATGGGACCGGGTATCGAGTTCCGAAGTTCATGGATGGAGTGATCGATGAAAGTCGTCCTGTTCTGCGGGGGCCTTGGCACCAGGTTGAGGGAACACTCGGATACGATTCCGAAGCCGCTGGTCAACATCGGATACCAACCGATTCTATGGCACCTGATGCGCTACTACGCGCATTTCGGACATAAGGATTTCATTCTCTGCCTGGGTTATCGCGGTGACATGATCCGGGAGTTCTTCCTGAACTACAACGAATGTCTGACCAACGACTTCGTTCTTTCCGAGGGCGGCAAGAAGATCGAGTTGATGTCGAGTGACATCGACGATTGGCGGATCACATTCATCGATACGGGTCTCCACGCGAATATCGGTCAGCGATTGCTTCGGGTCCGGCACCTGCTGGAAGACGAGCCGATGTTCCTGGCCAACTACGCAGATGCGCTGACTGATCTGCCGCTGAACCTCCACATCGATGAATTCAAGGCCAGCGGCGCCGTGGGTGGTCTGCTGGCTGTCCGCACCTCGCAGAGTTTCCACTCGGTCCAGTTCGACGACGAAGGTTGGGTGTCGAGCTTCGGCAAACTGGGCGACACCGAGTTCTGGCTCAATGCCGGCTATTTCAACTTCACGCCCGAGATTTTCGACTATATCAACGAAGGTGACGAGCTCGTCGAGAAACCGTTCGATCGCCTGATCGAACAGCGACGGTTGCAGGTGAATCGCTATACGGGCTTCTGGCAGCAGATGGATACGTTCCGCGAGAAGATCCTCTACGATCGCATGGAGGCGCGCGGTGAGTGTCCCTGGATGTTGTGGCGAGAGTGAACCGTGATTGATCTGGCACTGAATCTGCCTGGTGGACGCCCGCCGCGCCTGCTGTTCATCGGCGCGCACAGCGACGACATCGAAATCGGCTGTGGCGGCACGGTTATCCAGCTACTGGAGCGGTATCCCGATGCTCAGGTGCACTGGGTCGTCCTGAGTTCGGAAGGAAAACGGGGACAGGAGGCGCAGCGGGCAGCACAATCGCTGCTGGCGGGCGTGCGAGAGCCGCTCATTACGATCAAGACGTTCCGGGGTGCGTACTTCCCGACCGAGGCCGCGCTGATCAAGGATTTTTTCGAGGAACTCAAGGATGGCCCGCCTCCCGACATGGTGTTCTCGCACTGTCGGGACGAGTTGCACCAGGACCACCGAATTGTCGGAGAGCTGACCTGGAATACATTTCGTGACCATGTGATCCTGGAATATGAGATTCCCAAGTACGATGGTGGGCTGGGCTCCCCGTCCGTGTTCGTCCCGCTGGCAAACGCCACGGTGCGCCGCAAGATCGACCTGTTGATGAGCGCGTTCGAGACACAGTACGACAAGAGCTGGTTCACACCTGATACCTTCCGGGGCCTGATGCGTCTGCGCGGTATCGAATGCAATGCGCCGGACGGTTACGCCGAAGCGTTCTACTCACGGAAGCTGGTGCTGGGAACGATCTAATGAAGTTCGACAGGTCGAATCAGCTGCGACAACGTGTCCACAGCCTGATCCCGGGCGGTGCGCACACATACGCCAAGGGAGACGACCAGTACCCCGAGGGAATGGCCCCGATTCTCGTGCGAGGCCTGGGATGCCGGGTCTGGGACGTCGACGACAACGAGTTCATAGCGTACGGCGCCGGCGTGAGAGCAGTGACGCTCGGGCACGCCTACCCGCCCGTGGTGGAAGCGGCTCGTCGGCAGCTCGAACTGGGCGCAAACTTCGTGCGCCCGGCGCTGATCGAACTCGAGTGTGCAGAGGCGTTCCTGGAATTCGTGCCTGCCGCGGATATGGTGAAATTCTGCAAGGACGGATCAGATGCGGTATCGGGCGCTCTCAAACTGGCACGCGCGGCCACCGGCCGCGATATGGTCGCCGTGTGCCGCAACCACCCGTTCTTCGCCGTCGACGACTGGTTCATTGGATCGACGGGCATGCCGGCGGGGATTCCCGACGCGACCCGCGCGCTCACGGTGAAATTCGACTACAACGACCTCGCGAGCCTGGAGCAGCTGTTCGACGAGCACCCCGACCGCATTGCCGCGATCGTACTGGAAGCCGAGAAGTATTCACCACCGGCTCCCGGGTTCTTCGTCGGGTTGCGTGAACTGTGCGATCGACACGGAGCGTTGTTCATTCTTGACGAGATGATTACCGGTTTTCGCTGGGATCTCGGCGGAGCGCAGGCCCGGTATGGAATCGAGCCGGACCTGTCGACGTTCGGCAAGGCGCTGGCCAACGGATTCTCGGTATCTGCGCTCGCCGGCAAGCGCAAATTCATGCGTCTCGGGGGCTTCGATCATGATCTCGAGCGGGTGTTTCTGCTGTCCACCACGCACGGTGCGGAGACCCATGGCCTGGCTGCCGCGATGGCTACGATGCGTGTGTACCGGGACGAGCCGGTAATCGAAACGCTGTGGAGTCGCGGGGAGCGACTGGCGTCGGGATTGAAGGCTGCCGCATCCTCCGCCGGGGTGGCGGATCACGTGCCGATCCTCGGACCGCCGTGCTGCCTGGTGTTCGGCTCGCGGGACGAGACCGGCCAACCATCGCAGCCTTTCCGCACCCTGCTGATGCAGGAATTGATCGAACGCGGCATCCTCGCCACCTCACTCGTGGTCAACTACAGCCACAGCGAAGCCGATATCGACCGTACGGTCGAAGCGTTCGAGGGTGCGTTCGCGGTTTATCGGCGCGCGCTCGACGAGGGTATCGACAAATATCTGCGCGGCAGGTCGGTGAAGCCGGCGATCCGGCCCTACGCCTGATCCTCAACCAGTCCAGATACTGAATGACCATGAACGGTGAGTCGATGTTCAATCCCGAGTTCTGGAAAGATCGACGCGTGTTCGTGACCGGTCATACCGGTTTCAAGGGTAGCTGGTTGTGTCTGTGGCTCGACCACGTCGGCGCGAAGGTGACCGGGTATGCGCTGGATCCACCGACGGATCCTTCACTGTTCGAGCTGGCCCGGGTCTCTGAGTTGATCGACCACCGCACCGGAGACGTGCGCGATCTCGGAGATCTCGAGGCGGTCCTGCGCGAGGTGGAGCCCGAAGTCGTGATTCACATGGCGGCCCAATCCCTGGTTCTGTACTCGTACGAGGAGCCGGTGGAGACGTTCTCCACCAACGTGCTGGGTACCGTGCACCTGCTCGACGCTGTTCGACGTGTTCCATCTGTAAAGGCGGTGGTCGCCGTCACCTCGGACAAGTGCTACTTCAACGAGGAGTGGCCCTGGGGATACCGGGAGGACGATCGGCTGGGAGGCCACGACCCCTATAGCGGGAGTAAGGGCGCGGCGGAACTCGTCGTCACCGCCTATCAGAACGCGTTCTTCCACCCCGACCGGAATCCCGCTGCTGCGGCCGTCGGAAGTGCGCGAGCAGGCAACGTGATCGGCGGGGGCGATTGGGCGGTCGATCGCCTGGTACCTGACATCATGCAATCGCTGCTGAAGAACCAGCCGACCCTGATCCGAAAACCGCAGGCGACACGTCCTTGGCAGCATGTCCTGGAGCCGCTGAACGGATACCTGATGCTGGCCGAGCGGCTGTTCGAGGGGGGTCATCGCTTCGCCACCAGCTGGAATTTCGGCCCGTCCGAGGATAGTGAGCGAACGGTGGGGTGGATCGTCGAGCGCCTCTACGCCCTGTGGCCGGCCGAATTCGAATGGGAACGCCACCCCGATCCCGCTCCGCCGGAGAGCGGGTTTCTCAAGCTCGATGCCTCCAGGGCGCATACTTATCTTGGCTGGCGACCCAGACTTGACCTGGAAACGACGCTCGAGTGGATCGTGAACTGGTACAGGCGCTACGAGGCTGGCGAAGACGCACGCGACGAGTGCCTGACGGAGATTCGGCGATTCATGTCATGATCTTCACCCCGACGCCCATTACCGGTGCATTCCTGGTCGATCTCGAACCGCGGGAAGACAGCCGCGGAACGTTCGCGCGGGCCTTCTGCAGGAAGGAGTTCGCGGCGGCGGGAATCGACATGAAAGTCGTCCAGTCGAACCTCGCCCGGACCTCGCACGCGGGGGTAGTCCGCGGGTTGCACTATCAGCGGCCACCGGGCCAGGAGAGGAAGCTGGTTCGCTGCATCGCCGGGGCGATGTTCGATGCACTGGTGGACATGAGGCCGGAGTCGCCGACCTTCCACCAGGCCTGGTGGATACGGCTCGACCCGGTGGTGCGCCAGGCGCTGTTCATTCCCCACGGCGTTGCGCATGGCTACCAGGCTCTCGAGACCGATACTGAAGTCCTGTACATGACGGATCAGTACTACATGCCCGGACTGGAAACGGGCGTCCGCTTCGACGACCCGTCACTGGCAATCCCGTGGCCGCTGCCAGCACGCGACGTGACGCCGCGTGATCTGCGTTGGCCTCTGCTGTCGCCTGGCGGCCAGTCTGCATGACAGTCCCGACTCCTCCTCGCGGGGGTGGCCCTCGTCGAGTGCTCGTCGTGGCGTTTCATTTCGCCCCCGAAAGCACGAGCGGCACGCATCGGTTACTGCATTTCGCGCGAGGCATGGCTGACGGCGGGATTGACGTCACAGTCCTTACCCGGTCGCTCGAGTCGATAGACAATGCCGACCCGTCGCTGAACGAAGTATTCCCCTGGCCGGACAAGATCGTTCGCGTGGCGACTGAGCAGACGCTCCTCGGCGGGACTGTACCGAGAGTAAAGAGCCTGATTCCTTTGCCACGCC
>JBDGUY010000113.1:0-6024 GCA_039585935.1 Gemmatimonadota bacterium | reverse complement strand
CATCGAAGGTCGGCCAGCGCACAGCGGGGTTCAAGATTCGTTGGGCCTCGCGTATGCGGGTTCGGTCTACCTCGACGGCAGCAGGTAGGCGAAGGTAGAGCCGATCCCGGATACGCGGAAGTGCGGCAGGCGGTGAGAATCGGAGTGCGAAACGGGATCTATCGGAAACTGTCTCGGACAAGAGCGAGGCACTAAGAGACTCGGGGCGATCCCGACATCGGTGCCTGGGGCGACAGGATTCGGCCCGGCGACAAGGTGATCGCGGTATCGCCGGAATCGTGGCTGGGATCCGATTAGACTGCGAGAAACGTTTCAGCTGAATCGTCACAGACCTTAAATCAATCGGGGCGCGGGGACTTGCCGTCGAGGCGAAGGCGAGACCCTGAGCAGGCGCAGCCTGCGAAGAACTCCATGCCGATTTCACTCCCTGGCTGGCGCTGATGGGCGCTGGTTTATGCGGGTTTCGGGGTGGGTAACGCTGGTATATGCGGGTTTCTGGGTCGGCGCTGCTGGCCAGCAGCAGTGGGCGCTGTCACTGACGCTGACACTGTTCCGAAGTCGCCAGCGTCAGTGTCGACCATCGGCGAGCTCCCGTAACCTTGCCCTTGCTTCATCAACCCGCGGCTGGAGCTCCGGGTCGGCATCCTTCCAGGCGTCGACGAAGTATGCGTACTGCTCGCGTGCTCTCTCAAATTCGCCCAGCTGCTCATAGGCGCGGCCCAGGTGGAAGTAGGCCGGTGTCCAGTTCGGCGCGTTGTACACACCCAGCAGCGTGTGAAATTGCCCGACAGCGTCACCTGGACGGTTCATCTCCAAGTAGAGGGTTCCGAGCCACCACCGAAATGCGTGCCAGCGACGCGCCTCAGGCGGCAGGCCCTCGAGAAGCACAATCGCGCGATCGGGATTCCCACGCCTCCACGCACCGTACGCTTCTGCCGCGGTCACGAAGTGGCCCGCCCACCGATCCCGGGCGACACGCTCCACGTCCGGCGCGGCGGCGCTTCGGCCGCGCCACAAACCGAGGATGGCGTCATACTCCGCCCACCGTCCCCTGTCGGCGAGGTGGAGTGGAACGCCGAGGTCCCATGGAAAGGACTCGCGGCCAGCGAGCATCGACTCGAGCCGCGCGGTCATGACCGAGTCCACAGCTTCCTCCGGCATCGGAAGGCCTAACATCTGTGCGAGGTAGAGGCACCATGAATCTGCCGGTGATGTAAGTGCTTCCGTCAGGTAGACTCCGAGCAGGCCCGGCGCCAGCGACCGCTGTCTGGTCCGGCAGTCTCTCCAATCAGGCGCGCTGCGCCGAATCCTCACACCCACGGCTTTCGCTGTCGGCCACAGCGATGGTAGTCCCAGCAGTTCTAGATCGACCCGCGGCAGGGCTTCGAGCATCTCCAGTGTATCCAGCGACGCCTGAAACTCGACCGTCTCCGGATATACCTGGAAGAAGATTCGGTACTGGGCCCTGCATTGCGCGGAAACGCGCGAGCCCGGAGGCACGAGTCGTTCAATCCTGGAGACCAACTTCCCAGCCTTCTCTCGATCAGCGTGGATGAAGGCGAGATCCAACAGGTGCGCCCAGTATGGAACGAAGTCCGGAACCAGTTCGACGGCGCGCTCGAAAGCAACCTCCGCCTTCCTTCCATGGTCGTCGAAGGCTCCCGTCGCCGTGCCAACGTGCAGGTAGTGTTCGCCGAGGAGGTACCACAACTGCGCATCGTCGGGATATCTGTCCACCGCCTGGCGTAGCTCACCAGCCATGTCAGGGCTCATGAACTCTCCGTCATAGGTCAGCGAGGCGCGCGCAATCAGCCTCTGCCGCTCGGTAAGCGAATGTTCGAGGGCGGTCTGCCAGTGGCTCGGTCTCTCAACTGCTCGCTCTGTGCGGGATAACGGCTCCCAGGCCAGTGACCACCCGAGACCGAGGTGGGCGAGTGCGAAGGTCGGATCCTTTTCGATCGCCAACTCGTAGTCGGTCGCCGCGGCTTCGAATCCGGCGCGGCGATAACTCGCCTGGGCTCTCAGGTACGCCTTGAGCGCTTCTGGCGACCCGGTCGTCACTTCTCTCGAGTCGAGCCGTGCCAGCTCTCCCTGGCTGATCTCGCTCAGCGTGCGCAATAGCCTGATCGACAGTCGATCCACCGCTCCCCAGATGCTGTCCCGGGGGGCCGTCTCGTTCGCCTGTCCCAACACCGTCCCTGGTCCGGAAGTCTCATACAGGCTCGCGGCGAATCGAACCTCAGTGCCGATGGCTACGGCATTCCCTAAAATGGCGTACCGGGCACCGGCCGCTTCCGCTACGGCCAGTGCGCTCGCGAGATCGGGCCACGAATCTCCCTCGACCTGTTCGTTCCATCGGGCCAGCACGGTAAACGAGTTGATGGGTCGAATGCCGGCCAGTCCGTCGAGACTGCCGAACAGCAGGTCCACCATGCCTTCCGACAGGTAGGCCTCGCCCGTTCCCTGGACATGAAATGGCAGAACCGCAACTCCGGGAGCGGCATCTGCGGACCACGGGTCGTTCTCTCCGGCATCGGGAGCCAGGGATCGCTGGGCGAGGAACAGGACAATGACGCTGGCTGCAACCGCCAGGACCATGAACGCGGTCCGATTCCGTGGCCAGCGCGTGGGACCGTGAGTGCGGGTGGGAACCTGTTCCGAATCGGGCGGTTCAGCCTGTTCAAAGTCCGAGTCGGAAGCGCCATCCTCCGCGGGAACCAGGGTAGAAGAGCCATCCTGCGTTGGTTGACGTGATCTGATGGCCTCTATCAGGGCCTGTGTCTCGGGTGCCGGCTCGACCTCCAGCGTGTCAAGAAGCCTTGCCGCGTAGTCCTCGTATGCCTGCACGGCACCTCCGCGATCGCCTGCCCTGTCGAGCAGTTCGATCAGGCGCCGAATCCCTGCGCCGTCATGGTCGGAAAGGCATAGCGCCTTGCGCGCTTCAGTTGCGGCGGCCGCGATCTCGCCGGATTCCTGCAGGCGATCTGTTAGCGCCCACGCGACCGACACCGCGAGCCGTCGCAGTCTGGCCCGCTCTCCCTCCAGCCAGCGCTCCAGGTCGGGACAGCCCGGGATGTAAAAGCCCTCGAGCAGATGACCGCGGTACAGCTCCAGCGCCGCTTCCAGTCGTGACTCTTCGCACGCCTCCTCGAAGGCCGCCGCATCCAGTGAAATGGACTCGAAATCGAGGCCTACCTCGTCGGTCCCCCGGCTCACGAGCACTTCCTTCCCGACGCCTCGCCGAAGGTGGCGAAGAGCCTGATTCAGGCTCCAGCGGGCGTGCTTCTCGTCCTGATCGGGCCAAAACAGGGCCAGGAGAGTGGTTCGCCGATGAAATCCACGCGGGATGGCGAGCGCCAGGTATGCGAGGAGGGCAAGCCGCTTGGGTTGTGCCAGAACCGATTGGATCTCAGCTCCGTCAGCGTCGAGAAGACTGGTTCCACCCAGGGTCCGGAATTCGATCATGGGCCGTGGCGACGCGGAAGGGGGGCCGCCTCTTCGAGATCACGCACGGATCACCTCCGATTCATGGGCACAGGGTAAGCTAGACCTACGCTTCTCGGGCCTCAAGCGGCAGCTCTTGTTCACGTGCCGGCGGTGTTGCGGACAGGGGTGACCGATTCGACATATGGGGTCCCCCGCTTCTACACAGGAGGCATCCGATGCGCTCACGCAGATCGCTGTTGCCCTTACTCGTACTGTTTGCGGCCATTGGCTGCGATCAGCGGCTGCCGACGGGACCGGCTCACGATTCGGTGGAGGCTTCGGGTGAAACCGAGTTGTACGCGAGTTCGGCCGGGATGACGGCGGCATCCATGAATGGAATGATCGGGATCGCCGGTGGAGGACCTCCTGGGGACGTGCTGATCACGCCCTCCGGTGTGTGCCATCTGTTCGACATGCCGGTCGTCAACCAGTTCACAGGCGACGTGGAGGGGCTCGTTACGTTCCACGAGCAGCTGCACGACATGTGGTGCGACGGTACCATGCTGATCATCTCCGGCCCCCTCGCTGGCGAGGTCACCTGGAACGGCTTGACGGGGCCGGTCCAGGGTCGCTTCAAGATCGAGTGCAGAGCCGACGGCACCCCACCTCCGACGTGTGTGACGAAGGTCATGCATGCCCGCGGAATGGGCGAGCTCGAAGGAGTCCTGTTCCACTTCGACGTGCAGCCCGGCTGGTTTCCGTTCGACTACTCGGGAACGGTACGGTCTCGCTAGGCACTTGACCCGGACCGCCGGCCTGGAAAAGGCACTGGGGCTCCTGGGCTGAACACCGATCGACCGCGTCCGTGAAGGAGCGCTGGGGCCGCGGCTCCGGATCGGGCGTCGGTCGGCGGTGACGTGGTTGCGACCGCTTCGAGACTCGTCGGGTAGGTCGCAAGAGTCGATCGCCAGCGTTGAGCACCTGACCCCGAAGCAGGAGGGCAGGCACAACTGACATGCGCATTCCAAGAGTCAGTGACAGGATCAGTGCCAACCAGTTCGTGATAAGCGGATCCCATTCATGGGTCGAGACTCGCCGCGTAGGCCACGATTTCAACAATGTCCTCGATTGTGAGGTTCATCACCGCAGGGCCCATGAGGTCAGACCAAGCACCGTTACGGTTTCCCTGCTGAAAGTCGTAGAGCTGTCGCGCCAAGTAGCTCGGGGAGCGACCGGCGATCGCGGGAACGGGGCCTAGGCCGCGAAGGTCGACACCATGGCAGATCGTACATGGCTCAGCGCCTCCCGGACCGTCGTTCACCAGAGCGGCTCCACGTGCGATCGCACCTCGCGGCACGTATGCGATGAAGCCGGACGCGTCATCGCGCAGCTTGGTCCGCATCGGGTCCTCCGGCATCTCCACGATCCGGACTCCGATGGGCTCTGTGCCGCCTCCCTCGATGGCCTGGTGAATCCAATCGGCGAACCGCGTCGCGGGCACCTCATCGGTCTCAACAACGCGGATCCATGGCCTGAACTGAAGCGATGAGAAGTACTCGGCCGCGATACGTGCCTCTTCCTCGGTCAGGGCCGCACCGATGCTGATCATCAGCGCGGGTGGGAGCATTAGGGGTTCGCCGGTTGTGCGCCTCCCGCTGCGGTAGTCCTCGAGTTGCTGAAGGAGGTACTCCAAAGGCTGTCCGGCTAAGCCCGCGTTCTCGGGTTTGCCCTGCCCATTGGGCAGGTGGCAGTAGCCGCAGGCGTACACCCCCCCGCGACCGTGGGCAACGATCTCCGGCATGGGTGGACGATCATCCGGATGCCAGTCCGGCGGTCCTCGCTCGATATTGATGTCCGAGCGCCGAATGGAGAGCGCTGAGCCAGGCACGGATACGATCTCGTCTGGATCGGGCTCCGGTGCGATATTGAGGATCGGGTCGTTGAGCACGTAGGCCCACGGGAGAATTGCGTTGGCGCCTTTGGTTTCTCCCGAAGTGCCATCAGATACGACCGGAGTACTCGACTCACATGCGGCAAGGATCACTCCCAACGTGGCCGCTCCGGCAACAACGCCGCTTCTCTTCATTTCGCGCCTAATCCTGTAACGCCGACTATGCACCTTGGCACCACTCGGTGTGGGTGCGATGCCTAACGTCAGGGGGCGATGGTATCCCCGTCTTGCCGCTTGGCCAAGAGTCGGAAACACCTGGTTGGCCCGGTTGCGCTATCCGTCGGCACCTGCCGGGCACGCCTGTGTCTCGCACAGGAGGGCTGGCCGACTGGAAGCTGCCTATTGCGGTGCCAGTGACGGCCGCAGTGTCTTGGCACCGTTTCTGTTACTGATGGCACAGTCGCAAAAAGTGACCCTGCCGCAACTGTCTACAGAATCGCTTCTTACGCAATCGGGGCGCGGGGATTTGCGGTCGTTACGTCCGTGGGCGGAGCCCATGGACGCACCCCGGACCTCCTGCCGTCGAGCCGCAAGCGAGACCCTGAGCGGGCGCAGCCTGCGAAGAACCCCATTCGCGTGGCGGTGCGTGCGTACACTTTGATACACGCTGTTTCACGCTGATTTCGGAGTTTTCTCCTCCGTACAGT
>JBDGUY010000112.1:0-6028 GCA_039585935.1 Gemmatimonadota bacterium | reverse complement strand
GCCCGGCTCCGGCAGGTAGTTCAACGGGTCTTCGAGACAGAATCGGGGCCAGTCGGTCAGCACCTGCCGGAGAATCGGCGCATGTCCCTGTCCGATGATCAGGAACACCCGGTCCCCCGGTTCCGCGATCCGACCGATGTTGGCGGCGATCCGCAGGTTTCGCCTGTACCATACCGCCACGTAGTCCGCCCCTCCGTAGCTGTCCTCGGCGGCAATTGGCAGGAAGAATCGGAAGTACGTTGTGTGGTTCGCGGCCAGCCCCTCAGGCGAGTTCATTTCCCACAGGAACTCCCCGATCGTGAGTTCCGACAACATCTCGTCCATCAGAGCCATCGCGGCCTCGCCGTACGGCTCGATCTCGGCGAGATAACGGCCGAGCGACGGTTCCATTTCCAGCGTGGCCATCAGGAGCGAGTCGGGTAGGCCCATCCGGGCATCCACCGGGTGCACCGTTTCGAGACCAGCGCGTTGCGCCACCCGAAAACCGATCTGCTCCTCCTCTTTGCGCCGGAGTTCGTGCTCACCAGCCAGCCACGCCCCGTAGTCGGCTGCGTTCGTCCTGTCTCCCCAGGGAGACTCCAGCGCCACCACGGTCGGCTCGAATGCCGACAGCTGCGCAACGACGTCCTCGATCTCCTCCTGCCGCCGGGGCGACAGCACATCGTCGGATTCCAGGTTGAACCGGTCGGCTCCCGGATTCGACATGTGGTAACTGCCGACGATGAGCACCGGTATCCGATCCTCTCCGTCCGCCCGACACTCCGCGGGCGGTACAGGGCCCATCAGATCGGCCTTCGAAACCTGGGCTGTTGCCGGGCCCGGCAACAGCGGGAAGCTGACGAGCAGCCCGAGTGAACTCAGTCGGACCCGCAGATGACTCCGGAAAAGGTAGCGGTGCCGGTCTCTCATCCACGCTCTCCTCTTGACCTGAAGCTCAGGATCTTCGGGTTCAGGATCTCGCCGTCCTGGATCTCGATCGCCCGACGCAGCGTCGCGTCCTCCGCCCACGATTCGGGGCCGTGCAGGACCCGGCCGAGGTATGCCACGACTACCTCGGAGATCTCCCAGCTTGCGCTGCGCCACAACCAGCTCGGCGTATGATCCACGCCGTAGTACACTGCGGGACCGATCTGGAAGGTCGGTTCCGCGAACGAGGTCGGGCGGGCAAACGGGAATCCCATCCCGATGTCGCAGCTGACGTCCACGATCAGCGAGCCGGCACGCAGACGCTCTTCGTCTCCCGGCTGCATGTACATGATCGGATCGTCCGTGTCCTGCAGGATTCCGTTCACGATCACATCTGCTTCGGCGAGCGCCTCGATAAGCTCACGGCGAGTCCCGTCCGATTCGACGACATGCACCCCTCCATCCGAATCGCGAATCATCCGGCCGAACAGGCCACCCTCGCTGCGGTCACCGACCGTCCATGGCGGACGCAGCGTGTAGACTTCGAAGTTGTGCAGGCCGAGGCCTTGCAGGGCGCGGATGGCACCCCGGCTCACGGAGCCGAAGCTGATTACGGTCGCCCGCAGCGATCGCCCGAAGTGCCCGGTCTCGCCCTGCAGCGACAATGCGTGCAGAACAGCGCAGTAGCCGGCGAGTTCGTTGTTCCGGTACAGCAGGTGCATGCCTCTCGCGCCATCGGACCAAAGGTACATCGCTTCAAACGCGAGCAACGTCTGCCGGCGGCTCACGGCAGCGTCCGTCATCTTCTGCTGCTGCACACAGTGCGGCCAGCCCCAGAGGACTCCGCCCTCGCGCATCTCGTTCAGGTCCTCCACGACCGGTTTCACCAGCAGAACTCCATCGCACTCGCCGAGAAGCACATCTCTCTCGGCGACACCGCCGAACCGTCGTCGCAATTCGGAATCAGGGATTCCAAATCGCGCTCCGTAGTCGCTCTCGAACACCAGGCGCCTCGCCACGCTGCCCGGAATTCGATCGAAGTGCGCCGGGTGGATCGGGATCCGTTGCTCCCCATCCTTCCGACTCGTCCCCAGGATTCCGAACTGCGCCAGCTCACTCACAGGACCGCTCCTGTTGCGACGTCCGGAATCGGTGCGCCGGACATCGGTCCGCGGGTCTCAGTGAACACCAGCCCTTCGTCCTTCAGGGCTCTAAGAACAGGAACGTAGACTGCCGGGTGAGTCGGGATCAGACTTCCCGTCAGAGTGAGCTTGCCGTCCAGGAGCAGCTGCACAGTGAGCGCCGTCGGCAGACCGACCGTTCGTGCCATGGCCGTAAAGCCGGCGTCTCCCTCCGTCACCAGCGTGGAGGTGATGCGCTCGAACGAGTCGTCATGTAAGTGGACTTCGAGCTCGTGATGCAGGATGATCAGGTCACGTCCGCCGGCGGGAATCGAAAGCCGGGTTCGCAACAGGTGAGTCAGCATCTCGGCCGGAGTATTCCCCTCGCAAAGGAGCATTTCATCCGAGAACAGCCCCAGGAACTGAAGGTTGGCGATCACCTCGCCGTCGAGAGGAATATCGAGCAGGCGCGCGACCTTTGCTTCCACTTCTCCGGCCCAGGAGTCCTGACTGTCCCCGCTCCCCGGCAGAAACATCTCCAGCACTTCGCGGGCCGAGCGGCTACCGAGGTCTGGCACTCGCAGGCTCTCATTGGGGAGCCCCAACCGCACCATCGCGTCCCAGGTCTCGCACCAGCCCGGCCAGCGCAGCGTCGCCCGCAGAATCGTGTCTGCATGTTCGAGTCCGAAGACGGATCCGTACGAGACCGAGTCCCGGTTCGGGTAAGCCACCATCCGGCCGACGCCTTCGACATCGACGGGCCACGTGTGCCGGAACACCCGGTGATGAGGTACGAGCTTGGTCCGTTCGTTCACGATGTATTGAGCGCCGTTCGCACCCGACATCACGACGTTGCGCGGGTTCCAGGTGATCCAGTAGCCGAGCGGGTTTACGTCCTGTCCCGGCGCCGGCACGCCCGACCCATAGGAGCGGAAGGCCTTGACCCGCCCCCCTTCCGCCCGAATCCGGTCCAGCAGGGCCATCGCCGACATATGGTCGATCCCCGGATCGAGGCCGAGTTCGGAAAGCAGCAGCACACCCCGGCGGTGCGCGTCCGCGTCCAGCGACCGGACCGCTTCGTCGCGATACGAAACGGACAGCATGTGCGTTCCGTGCGACAGGCAGTCCCACGCCACGAGGTGCTGGAACGCCGGCGCCAGCATATTGACCACGACATCCGCCTGGGAGATTCGGGCGTCCCGCATTGCCGCATCGTTCACATCGAACCGGATCGCCGCTCCACGCGGATGCCCGGCGACTAGCCCCTCCGCCGCCGCGTGGTCGAGGTCGGCGACCGTGATGAACCAATTCGACGCGCCCGTCATTTCCAGCAGGCGGTGTACCAGGAATGGGGCGCTTCGTCCAGCCCCGAGAACGAGAATTTGTTTCATGACTCCCTGCCGGTCGGGTTGAAGGGACAGCCTAGTCGATCTCCGGATCCGGGGCGAGGAGCCCCGATGCCCGAATGAAGTACCCCGATATGCGAAGCCCGGCCACAAGGGCCGGGCTATCGCTGTCCCACCTGCCATATTGTCCGGCGGCATGTCCGCGAGGACAATACCGCCGGGCCGCTACCGCATGGCCGATCCGGAGATCAACCGCATTCGCTGTAGCCGCAGGCGTGACACTTCATGCACCCTTCGGCAAACTCGAGGCTCGAGCCACAGTCCGGGCAGGTTCCGATGAACTGGATCGCCGCCTGGGTCTCGAACCGGTGGATCACCGGCTTCTCTGCAGTCTGGGTCCCACCGTTCGTCTTCTTGGCGACACCCACCTCCGGGATCGGCAGCGACTGCTGGATCCCTTCCTTCTCCTCCAGATAGCGCTCCACCACCTGCGCGATCGCGTCGGGGCTGGAAAGCACCTTGTTCGCTCCGAAGCCCACCGCGCGATCGGAGGAAATTCCTCTGAGCTGCTTGTGCACCGAGCGAAGTGAGATGCCGCTGCGCAAGGCCAGGCTGATCAGCCGGCCGATCGCCTCGGCATCCGCCATGGCCGGCCCGCCTGCCTTTCCGAGCGCCACGAACACCTCGAACGGTCGTCCCTCCTCGTCCTCGTTGATCGTCACGTACATATCACCGAGCGGAGAATCGATCTTCCGCGTCACGCCCTTCAGAATCGCCGGTCGTTTGCGCATCCCCGGCTGCTTCATGAACCCGCCCTCGAGGGCGGCGATCGTCTCGCCCTGCTCCTCGAGTTCGCCGGCGAGCTCGTCCACCCGGGCCAGAGCTCCGGCGAGCTCCGCCGCGAGTTCCGTGCTCTCGAGCTTCTCGAATTCGGCGATCGTCTCCGGATCGATGATCCCCGCGCCGGGCGAGGCATGCACGCCTCTCGCGGCTGCTTCCGCCGCCACCTTCCGCGCGGTCCGGCCGGTCGACAGCACCTGCGCCTCGCGTGAGCCGTCGCGATACACGGTCACGCCCTTGCACTTCAGCTCGTAGGCGAGCTGGAAGATACTGCGGACGTCGTCCACCGTGGCTTCCTTCGGGAAGTTGCAGGTCTTGGAGATCGCGGAGTCCGTGTACTGCTGAAACGCCGCCTGCATCCGGATGTGCTGCTCGGGCGTTACATCGTGCGCCGTGACGAATGCTTCCTGGATTTCGGTCGGGATTTCGTCGAAGTGGATATGGCCTTCATCCGCGATGCGCTGCATCAGCTCCTCCGAATACCAGCCACCCTTCTTCGCTTGCGCGACGAATTCCGGATTCACGTCCGGCATCAGGACGCCGGCCTGGTTGCGCATGAACGCCACCGCGAACAGGGGCTCGATGCCGCTGGAACAGCCGGCAATAATCGATATCGTCCCTGTCGGGGCAACCGTCGTGACGTTGCAGTTCCGCAGACGGCGCATCGGACGGATTCGCGCCCCGGTCTCGTCCCGGGCACAGCTGTCTTCCGCTCCCCAGATCGAATTCTCCCACTCAGGAAACACGCCGCGCTCCCGCGCGAGGCGCTCGGACTCGATCTTCGCCTCTTCGTCGACGAATCGCATCAGTTCCCGACCGAGCTCGATCGAGCGGGCCGAGCCATAGGGCTCTCCGAGCTTCACGAGCATATCCGCCCAGCCCATGACTCCCAGCCCGACGCGCCTGATGTTCTTCGACAGATCGTCGATCTGCGACAATGGGTACTGGTTTGCGTCAATCACGTTATCCAGGAAATGCGTGGCCCGGTGCACCGCCGTGCGCAGGCTGTCCCAGTCGATCCGGTCGTCGGAGACGAACCGGCCGACGTTCACGGAACCGAGATTGCACACGTCGTAAGGAAGCAGCGGCTGCTCTCCACAGGGGTTGGTGGCCTCGTAGGAGCCGAGCTGTGGAACCGGGTTATAGCGGTTCGCCTCGTCGATGAAGTAAACGCCGGGCTCACCGTTCCTCCAGGCACCGTAGACGACCTTCTCGAACACCTCCCGTGCGTCCAGCTCTCCGATCGGCTCGCCGCCCCGCGGGTTGCGCAGGGCGTAGCTTTCGCCCCGTTCCACGGCATTCATGAAGTCGTCGGTGACCGCTACGGAGATGTTGAAGTTCGTGATCCGGTGCCCTTCCTCCTTGCAGTCGATGAACTCCAGCACGTCCGGGTGATCGACCCGGAGAATGCCCATGTTCGCGCCGCGTCGAGTACCGCCCTGCTTCACGGCTTCCGTGGAGGCATCATAGACTTCCATGAACGAGACCGGTCCGCTGGCCACGCCCATCGTGGACTTCACGACGTCACCCTTCGGCCGCAGCCGACTGAATCCAAACCCCGTTCCGCCGCCTGACTGATGGATCAACGCCATGTCACGCAGCGTCTCGTAGATCCCCTCGAGACTGTCCGGAACTGGCAGAACGAAGCAGGCCGACAGCTGCCCCAGCGGGCGCCCGGCGTTCATCAGGGTCGGGCTGTTGGGCTCGAATTCTCCACGCGCCATGATTTCATAGAAGGTGCGTGCAGTCTGCTCCACACGCTCTTCACTCGCGCCGTACCGTGCATCGACCTCCGCGATGACCCTGGCGACGCGC
>JBDGUY010000111.1:0-6103 GCA_039585935.1 Gemmatimonadota bacterium | reverse complement strand
GCGAACGCCGTGTCCGCCGCGACCGGCAAGCGCGTACGGAGACTACCGATCCGGCCGGAGGACGTGCGCCGGGGCTAAGCGGACCGACCGGACCTAGAGGCAGCCTTCATTACGGTATACGCGCATGTCTATTTCGGCTGATGTGAGTTCGTGAAGGTACCTTCACGAATTTCCGGGTCCTGTTCGGGGTATAACAGCGCCGGGCAGCGAGGATGAACAAGGGGCGACCCGATCCGGGCCGCCCCTCGACAGTTCAGAATCCGGACAGATGCCCGGTAATGGAAGACCCTATGGGTACGTCACCGTTTCCTCCAGCGTGCACTCATCCGTACCTGCGTTGCACACCTTGTAGGCATAGTCTCCGGACGGTGTCTTACCGATGTTGTGCGTGTACGCGCCCGAATTGCTGATCGTGGCGATCGTCGCTTCGTTCAGTTTCACATCGACGGTCGGGCCGCCGCCGTTCCAGCCGAGCACCACCCGGTAGTTCTTTCCCCTCTGCCCCGGCGTCAGCGTCAGATCGGTCGGCGCTTCTGCCGACGGTGGCGGTGGCGGGGGATCGACGCCGATATAATCGCCGAATCCGCTGCATTGCCCGGTCTCGCCGCTGTCGTGGTCCGGAGCTGACAATCCCGTCACGCAGAACTCGAATGTCGTAGCGTTCCGGATCGTACCAGTCGAGAACTCGACCATGCCATCAGTGCCGGTCGTGCCGCTGGACGTTCGGTAGTTGTCGCCGAGGTTCAGGTTCCACGACCCGTTCACGGTCACTCCGCTGAGCGGTGTGTCCGTCTCGTCGACGATCTGCACGGTCACCGCTCCACTCGCTTTTCCGCCATTCCGGAAGGTCACGTCTACCGCGCTTATCCACTGCACGTCGGCGGTCGGACAATCCAGCTCGCACGGCGGAGGTGGTGGTGGTGGAGGGCTACTGTCGCCCACGTGCAGCAGCAGGTTGGGTGACCCCGCGACGTTGGAGATTGCACCGGGGGTAGCGTCGGACTGCATCGCGGCCCACACCTGGGTTGCGGTCCAGCCGGGATTCGCTGCGAACAGCAGCGCCGCGGCTCCCGCCACGTGCGGCGCAGCCATCGACGTACCGCTCCAGGACTGCGAGCCGGTTCCCATGACGGTGGAGCGAATGGACGACCCTGGGGCGAACAGGTCCACGCAATTGCCGAAATTCGAAAACGAACTGCGAGAATCGGAGCTCGTGGACGATGCGACGGTGACTGCCTCGGGAGCGCTGGCGGGCGACCGAAGACAGGCGTCGGCATTGTCGTTTCCGGCGGCTGCCGCGACCACGACGCCGGCGGCGACCGTGTTCTTGACGGCCAGGTTCACCGACGAACTCGTTCCACCGCTCAGGCTCATGTTGATGACCGACGGACGTGTCGCGTTCGCTGCGACGTACTCCATGCCATCGATGATTCCGGAGTAGCTGCCACTCCCGGAACATCCGAGCACGCGAACGCTGATCAGCGTGACACCCGTCGCCACACCGTACGTCTTGCTTCCCACAGTCCCGGCCACGTGGGTCCCGTGACCCTGGCAATCGGACCCGTCGTCGTCGTTCATGACGAAGTCCCAGTCACGCGTCTCATCCAGCCTCGAGCCGAATTCGTCCATACGGCTGTAGTCGATACCGGTATCGAGGATCCACACGTCGACGCCCGCGCCGGTTCCACCCGGCGTGAATGAATTGTCCAGCGGAAGTGAGCGCTGGTCGATCCGATCCAGGCCCCACGAACCGACGGCGGTCATCGAGACCACACCATCTTGCTCGACGAAATCGACGTTCGGATTCCGGCGGATTCCCTCGATCGCCTGCGGTGGGATCTTCCCCGAGAATCCGCGGAGCACGTGCTGATAGGTGCTTCGAACCGTTCCGCCATGCTCAGCGGTCAGCTTCTTCGCCAGCCCCGGAGGATCATGTGTTCCGTCCTTGAACACGACGATCCAATCGTCGGCTCCGACGCCGGCGTCCTGAACGGAAGCCGTCATCGCCGGCAGGTCCGCCTCGACCACCGGCTCGGTGGGGAGGGGGGCGTCCTGGCAGCCGACGAAGGCAATAGCCACAACGGGTGCGGGCCAGATCCAGCGGCGCAACGCCCGGCTGCGCTCGGTACGGGGCCACTCCGACATCCTGCATCTCCTTGTCAGTCTCGTCAGTCCTGGGGGTCTACCCAAGAAAACTAAGGCAGCCGGCCAGATCAATGCTAACGCGGTCGCCCGGCTCAATCCGTGAGTGCTCGCGAGGGGCGTGCCACGTAATAAAAAACATTAGACAAACCGATGTAACAATTGCAAAAAATACATTTACGTAGATCAGACACGATCTTCTGAAACGATTCCAACCGTTGCAGGCGTGCCTCTCTACGTTGCTGGAGAGCGACACTTTCGGGCTCAATAACCGGGCGGTCCTTCCTGACGCACCGTCCAACTGTAGGTCATCCGCTGTTGCACAGCGCTGCAATTTGCCTCGAGTCCCCGTCCGGCGTAAATTTGGTTCGCGGTCCCTTTCGAAGCGGTCCCCCCGAGCCCTTCGTGAGAGGAGTCCGTCATGGAGTTGCTCGTCGATTCCATCGGAACCGCACTTCTACCTCGATATGTCGTTGAGTCGGAGATCGGACGCGGAACCATGGCCGTGGTTCTGCTTGCCCGTGATACGAAGCACGACCGACCGGTCGCGATCAAGGTCCTGAGCCCCGAACTGACCGACGCGATCGGGGCGCAGCGATTCCAGCGCGAGATCGAGGTCGTTGCCGGCCTCAACCACCCGAACATTTTGCCGCTCCACGATTCCGGCGAAGCTGGCGGGTTCGCTTACTACGTAATGCCGTACCTGGCGAGCGGGTCTTTGCGGCACCGAATCGAGCAGAAGGGCCGCCTGCCGCAGGGCGATGCCGTACGGATCGTTCGGGAAATCGCGGATGCACTCGGTTTCGCGCACCGAAATGGCGTCATCCACCGCGATGTGAAGCCCGGGAACATCCTGCTCAGCGAAGGGCATGCGCTGCTCGCCGACTTCGGTATCGCCCATCTCGCCACGGGCGCGACGGAGACTCTCACGGGAGAGGGGCTCGCGCTCGGTACGCCGGCCTATCTGAGTCCGGAACAGGCGAGTGGCTCGACGGACGTCGACGGACGGTCGGATATCTATTCGCTCGGCTGTGTAATGTTCGAGGCGCTCACGGGTCGGCCGCCGTTCACCGAAGCGAGCGTTCGCACACTTCTGATGCACCACATCGTAGAGACCCCGCCGAGCGTCCGGTCACTGAGACCCGATCTGTCACCGACCGTCGACGCAGTGGTCGAAACGGCGCTTCATAAGAACCCTGCCGACCGGTTCCAGACGGGCGAGCAGATGGCGGGGGCCATCGATCTCGTCACGGGCAGCCTCAAGGGCTTTCCCGCAATCGTGCTGAAGCGGCTAGGAATGTCACGACAGCACGTGCGCCGCGTCCGCCTGGCAATCGCCATCGTGACGTTGCTGGCGGTGGCCGGTGCCGCATTCGGAATCCGGGCGTGGTTCGGGGCATACGACGGAGCGCAGCGCGCTGAGGTTCGCTTTCTGGTCCTTCCGTTCGAGGGCCAGGATGCGACCGACGACGAAAGAGCGCTGAGCCGGGTCGCAGCCAGCGAACTCCGCGAACATCTGAGTGGCTGGAACTCGGTGAGTGTTGTCCGCGAGCCGGCACTCGAGGGGCCGACGACCGATCTGCAGGTCGCAGGCATCCAGCTGACCACACTCGCGTTCGGGACCAGTCTCGCCAGGCGTCTCGATGCCGACTTCATCGTGTACGTGGCCGCGACCAGGAAGCGTAGTGTGACAGCCACCCTCGAACGTGCGACGAATTCGGGCGACAGCCTCGAGGTAACGGCGACGGTCTACGTGCCGGACGACGATGTCGAGCACGACCATCTCAGGGCGGACGGGGAGCTCCAGGAGCTCGGCACGATTACGGCCGAGATCGCCCTGCATTTGCTGGGGATTCACGGCGAGGCCGCCGACATCCAGTCGCTGATCGCTCGCTCACCCGATCATCGTGCACATCAAGAGTTTCAGCGCGGCCGCGAAGCGCTGTGGGCGTGGCGATTGACGGAGGCTCAGCGACTGTTCGAGGCTGCGCTCGAGCGCGATTCCGTTTTCGCGCTGGCTCACCACCTGCTCGCCGAGACGTTGTACTGGCAGATGTCATGGCATGAAGAGCGGCTTCTCGAGTTGGGCGCCAAGATCGAGTTCCACTCGCGCAGCGCGGATCGGTCTGGAACGGGCGACCGCCTGCGCCCCGGCGAGAGGCGCGCGGTAAACGCATTTCGCGCGTTCTGGACTGGAGACTACGACCTCGCCCGTGCGCGATACGACAGCCTTCTGGCATTCGAGCCGTACGATCTGGAATCGTTGGTCCTTCGTGGCGCCGTCGAGTTCGAGGACCCGATGCTCGTCGCCGGAGAGGACGGTGTTCTGCGGCCACGCCAGAATCTCAATGTGGCGCGCGCCGTATTCGATACGGCGACAGTTCTGTCTTCCCGCTGGGAGCTGTCCTGGGGACACCTTCACGCGATCGACCGGAAGGTGGCGGAGACAGCGTACATGGGCTGGTGCTACGGCTTCGAGCCTCCCGGTCTCGAACTCGTCCCACCGTACGAGATCCGTGACGCGGTCGAGCAGGAGTACTTCTGCCCGATCGTCGAGGCGGACACGATCCGCTGGGAGCTTTCGGACGAAATTCTGCCGCCCGGCGATCAGGCTTCAATAGAGGCCGCGGCCGTGATTCACCGCCGGAGCGTCGCACTGCTGGACCGCTGGGCTTCCGTCGAACGGGATCAGCCGAGGCACCACGAGGAGCTTGCCAGGTTCCTGCTGTGGGAGCGGCAGACACTCAGGTGCGATGCTGATCTGGTGCGCGCGGACTCGCTGCTCGAAGTCGCGCGCTGGCACTTCGATCGGGCCCTCGAAATGCGGGGAGATACGACTCCGCAGAGTCGGCTCACGCTCGCTTCGCTGTATCTCGGGAGTGGCGACCTCGACGCCGCGCTCGCGGAGTCGGACCGGGCGCTGGAGGAGATGGCCGGCTGGGAGTCGCAGGACCACGCGCCGCCCCCACCTGGCGCCGCCAATACGTACCTGGCCGCGGGCCTCTCGCATCCGGCGATCGACATCCTGGAGCGGGTATGGGGTGAGAACACGATGGGGTTTCTCGATCCCCTGGACCCGAACCGCACTATTGACTCTGCCGACACGTACGGAACGCTGAACGCCATCGAGATGCTAGGATCCCTCGGGCTCAACGGCCCCGATGTCGCGCGGCGTTTCGACATTTTGCACCGCGCGTGGCGTGACGCTCCGCTGTCCGAACGCGACCGGGTCGCTCTCCGGATGGCGTCGTTGTCCTACGTAGGGCCAGCGCTGGCACACTCTCCCGATGAGTGGGCGGAGTGGTTCGGTGGGTGGGATGAGCACGGACTGGAGCCACCCGCAATCTGGAAGGGGTTGCTCGCCGCGGGTGAGATTCCGGCCGACACAGCCGAAGCCCGGGCGCGCCTGGAGGAGGCCCTCGGTGACCTGGTCCTGAAACCGTTCGCCCCACCGATCCGGCCGGCCCAGATCTATCTTCCGACCCTGCTCGCCGAGCGTATCGGTGCCGACTCGATCGCCGCGGAGCTGCGCGAGCGCATTGCCTGGTGTGTGCTGCGGCTCGAGAACCTGGATCCGGGCTGGGCGATTCAGTACTCGTTGGGGCTCGAGGGTGCGAAGAAAGGGACGCTCCAGTCGATCCGGCGAGGGCTCCAGCTGGAGAGTCGGTAGATAAGGCTGGTAAGCGCGAGTCCCTGGAAAACGGAGAACTGGGAATTCGCGCCCCCGCTACTCCTTCAACACGTGAACCCGAATTGCCGACGGGTGTTCTGCGTCGTGGTAGATCCGGTGCGTGGCCTTCTGGAAGTCTTCCTCTCCCGCCTCGTAGATGTTCACGAACTTCTGAGGATTCCGATCCACCAGCGGGAACCACGAGTTCTGCACCTGGATCATGATCCGATGCCCGGGCCTGAAGGTGTGCATGACGGCCGGAATCTCGAAGTGCACCCGCGTAACCTCGCC
>JBDGUY010000110.1:0-6136 GCA_039585935.1 Gemmatimonadota bacterium | reverse complement strand
ATCGAATCGCAGCATACCGGAAGATTCACCTGTTCGACGTCGACGTCTCGGACGAGCTTCATTTCCAGGAGTCGGCGACGGTGAAGCCTGGAGACGAGGTCGTCGTGGCGCAGACCGACATCGGCAGGATCGGTCTGAGCGTATGTTTCGACCTGAGATTCGCGGAACTGTTCGGTGCGTTGCGAGGTCAGGGTGCGGAGATCATCACGATTCCCTCGGCATTCACCGCCACCACCGGCAGGGATCACTGGCATGTCCTGGTTCGAGCGAGGGCGATCGAGACTCAGAGCTTTGTGGTTGCTGCTGCGCAACAGGGACGGCACGACGACGGTGGGCTCCGCGAGAGCTTCGGGCATTCCCTGATCGTGGATCCGTGGGGCGAGATTCTGGCGGAGGCCAGGGGCGGCCCGGGAATCGCGCTGGCGCAGATCGACTTTGAACGGCTACTGAAGGTGAGAAGAGCGATTCCCATGGAAGGTTCGTGATGAGTCGAGTGACGTTTCGATGAAGCAACGACAACGGATGCACGGAGGATAGGGCGTTGAACCCTAGAACTGTACGCAAGAACACGATGTTCAATCAGCGTCGCCGGATCCTGGCCCTGACGAGTGCGATCGTGCTCTGCGGAGCGGCGCCTCTAGCCGCCCAGGAGTTCATCATCCACGTCAATGGCGATTCGATCAACGGCGACGTGAAGGGATTCAAGCGCGGAAAGCTCGAGTTTGAAATTCCGGGTGGTAGCTCGACGTTCATCGAGTTTGACGATGTCTCGACCATCGGCAGTTCCGACTACTGGGACATCGAGCTGGACGACCAGACGCGAACATTCGGAACGCTGGAGCCGGGTGAGGAACCGGGCACGGTAAGGATCGTGGGCGCTACAGGAACGCAAGAGATCCCGTTGGTCAGAATCGTCCAGATGGTCTCTCTCGATGACTCCTTCTGGTCGAAATGGGACGGATTCCTGGAATTCGGGTTCTCCTTCGCCAAGGCGAACAGCGTGACGAACTACACGCTCGGTGCGCAATTCGTCTACCGGGGCGAGGACTGGGCATCTTCGCTCACGTTGGACTCACGGCTCAACAGCCAGGACGACGTGGAAACCACCAGCCGGAATCAACTGAACCTGACTGTCGTCAGATTGCTGCCGAAGACATGGTACGCGGGCCTGCTCGGCCAGGTAGAACAGAATCAGGAACTCGACCTCGATCTCCGGCTGCTGCTCGGTGCCGTCGGCGGACGCGATATCCTCCAGACAAACAGCGTGGAGTGGCGCTGGGTCGCCGGGATCCTGGGAAACCGGGAAGAATACACCGGACTCGAGCCCAACAGTTCGCTGGAAGCGCTACTTGGCACCTATTTCAACTTCTTTACTTTCGGGGACTGGGAAAATGACCTTTCCTCGAGTCTTCTGGTCTATCCAAGCCTCACGGAATCAGGTCGTATCCGTGCCGATTTCGACATCAGTTATCGGCAGGACCTGTTCAGCGATTTCTACGTGCGCTTTTCGTTCTACGACCAGTACGACAGCAGTCCCCCCGAGGGTGCGAGCAATAACGACTTTGGCACGACGATCGCCGTCGGCTGGGACTGGTAGGGTGGGACGGCCCGACCGGGCTCGACCCGCGTGGCGCATTTGCGGTCTGGCTCTATTTGTGCTTTTGACGGCTGCTCAGGTCGTCGCCCAGGAGCCCTGCTGCCGGTCGGCCGGGTGGGAAGTCGCGGAACGCTACCGGGTCGCAGGTCTCGACGAGCGGCGATTCACGCACGAACAGTACTGGAGTGCGCTGGGACCCGCGCTCGCCTCCGATCGCGTCGGGGAAGCCTTACTCGGAGAGTCGGTGGAGGGCCGACCGATCAGGGCGATCACCCTCGGCACGGGACCGACGAGCGTTCTCCTGTGGTCGCAGATGCACGGCGATGAATCGACGGCCAGCATGTCGCTCGCGGACCTGGTCAACTGGTACGCTCGGGCACCCGACTCGGACACGCTGCGTCGGACCCTGGCCGACCAGCTGACGATCACGATGATCCCGATGCTCAACCCGGACGGCGCCGAGCGATTCGTACGTGTGAACGCGGCCGGAATCGACATCAACCGTGATGCACGCCGGGCGGCGACGCCCGAGGGCCGGATCCTGAGGAGTGTGCGGGACTCCCTGGAGGCCGATTTCGGGTTCAACCTTCACGACCAGGGTACCCGCACGGCGGGGGAGGGCGGCCCGATCGTAGCGATCGCCCTGCTGGCTCCGGCCGCCGACGAAGAACGAAGCTGGGGACCGGTTCGTCAGTCGGCCCGGCAGGTAGCTGCCGTGATCGCGACGACGCTCGAACCGGACCTGGGTCTGCGCATGGCCCGCTACGATGATGAGTTCACGCCGCGGGCGTTCGGGGACAACATGCAGCTGTGGGGAACCAGCACGGTGCTCATCGAGAGCGGCATGCTCGCCAATGACCCGCAGAAGCAGGAGTTGCGGAAGCTGAACGTGGTGGGGTTGCTGGGTGCCCTGCACGCCATCGCAACCGGCGACCTCGAGAGTACCCCAACCGACGCCTACGACGACCTGCCGATGAACCTGTCCCTGCCGAACGATGTCGTGCTGCTCGGTGGCAGTCTGGTCGTAGGGAACCACGAGCCGATCCTGGCTGACGTGGCGATCCGGTACGATGATGCGGTGGCGGGAACCGGCCCCCGGTACGGCGAGATCGGTGATCTTGTGGATGTCGCGGCGGCCGATACCGTCGATGTGACCAGAGCCTTCATCCATGCCAGACCCGGAGAGGATGGGACGATCCGGCCCGGTGATCCGGCGGAGCTCACGGTCCGCGTCGGCCGGGAGCCGGCCAGCAAGGAGATCCTGAGAATCGGACTCGAAGAGTAACGCATCATTCCTGACATCGGCGGCTGAGCGAGACGGGATACAACGAAGGGGTTGCGGAGCCGACCGCCAACCCCTCGCTTGTCGCTGTCGAAGAATGCCACGACGGGTCGAGAGGAGTCGGTGTGTCGGAGAGTCCACGCGAACAGGTCCGGGTCGGCAGCTGTCCGCTGCGCCAGGATTCTCCATCGATTCTGCCGGGTCGCTCGATCCGTCGCTGGAGCTTTCTGATGCTCGGCCTGCTGTCGATCGGAGTCGGCTTCGTCGGCGTCCTCGTTCCGGGTCTGCCGACAACAATCTTCCTCATTCTCGCCTCCTACTGCTTCACCCGCAGCTGTCCGTGGCTGGAAGACCGGCTGGTCCGAGCTCCGATTTTCAGGCCGTACCTGAAGTACCTGGACGGCGAGAGGGCCATGCCACTGCGAGCTCGACTGAGCACGGTCGCGATGATCTGGGGCGCTTCGAGCATCAGTCTGCTCGTCGTCGGGTCGAGAGGCCCAATCGCTCCCTGGTTCCTGGTGACGATGCTGGTAGCAGCGAGTATCGGATCGGTCGTCGTGATGCTGATATTCAGAAGTGGAAGCGTTCGCGAGAACGAACCGGCCTGAACCGGCCGCCGAATCGAGCTTGACAATCCTGCTCACAAAGGGTCAAGCCCGCCCCGCCGCCTCGAAGGAAACCGCCTCCCTCGTCGTATGCCTGAGGCCGGTCGCGCGCCATGTAACGTCAACTACGATGTGGAATTATGGAGCGTCGGATGGCGGAGTAGGACGACTCTGTTCGAGGGTCCTGCACGGCGAGCCGCTGGTCCTCAACTTGCCTGAAGAATCTGGTTCGCCCACGTACCGTGACAGGAGGCACACATGCAGCGAGTCGGTTCGTTCGTCCCGATATTCGTTCTCACTATTGGAGGAGCCCTCCTCCTCGGAGACTGTGCGGCAGATCCGGGCGATTCCGTGAATGCTGAGAATCCGCTGCTCGCAGAATGGGACACGCCATTCGGAGTGCCGCCCTTCGATCAGATCGAGAACGAAGACTACCTCCCGGCGTTTCAGGCAGCGATGGCGAGCCACACCGGGGAAATCGACGCGATCGTGTCCAGCGACGAGCCGCCCACGTTCGAGAACACGATCGAAGCGATGGAGAGCGCGGGAGCCGACCTGTCCAGGGTATCCCGGGTGTTCTACGCGGTAGAGGGCGCACATTCGAACGACACCCTGCGCGAAGTCTCCCGGACGATCGCACCGCAGCTTGCCGGACATCGGGACGACATCCGCTTCAATCCGGATCTGTGGAAGCGAGTCGAAACGGTCTGGGATGGCCGTGCAGACCTGGGCCTGGATCCAGAGCAGGCGAAACTGCTCGAGGAGACTCACAAGGGATTCGTTCGGAGCGGAGCGGCCCTGGATGAGCAGGCAAAGGCAAGGCTCAGGGAGATCAACGCGGAACTTGCCGAACTGTCAACGACATTCAGCCAGAATCTCCTGGCGGAGACCAATGACTTCGAACTTCACGTGGAGGACAGAGTCGACGCCGGCCACATCCCCGGAAACCTCCTCGTGTCGGCCGAACAGGAAGCCAGGAAGCGTGGGCACGAGAGCGGACTGTCGTTCACGCTTCAGCGACCGAGCATCAACCCGTTCCTTCAATATTCTCCGAACCGGGAACTCAGGAAGAAGATCTTTCTCGGCTACGCGATGAGGGGGAACAACGGCAATGAGGAGGACAACAACTTTGCTCTCGCCCGCATGGCTGAACTCAGGGTCGAGAAGGCGAATCTGCTGGGATACCCCTCCTACGCCGCGTACGTCCTTTCGGACAACATGGCTGAGACTCCGGAGCGCGTGTACGACCTTCTGGACCAGATCTGGGAGCCGGCGATCCAGGTCGCGAGCAAGGATCGGGACGCGTTTGAGACGATGATGCACGAGGACGGGGTCGAAGGGGATTTCGAGGCTTGGGACTGGCGCTACTATGCGGAGAAGGTACGGAAGGCGCGCTATGACCTGGACGAGGAGATCCTCCGACCGTACTTCGAGGTGAACGCCGCTCGTGACGGCGTGTTCGAGGTTGCAAACCGCCTGTATGGCATCACGTTCACCGAGCTCCCGGACTTGCCACGCTGGCACCCGGACCAACAGGCGTTCGAAGTCAGGGAGGCGGACGGATCACACATCGGAATCCTGTACATGGATTTCTTCATGCGCGAGAGCAAGCGCGGCGGCGCGTGGATGAACAGCTTGCGCTCGCAATCCCGGTTCGACGGGAATGTCACGCCTGTAGTTACCACCAATTTCAATTTCCCTCCTCCCACGGGGGAAACACCATCGTTGCTCTCATTCGGCGACGTGGAGACCCTGGCCCACGAGATGGGGCATGCTCTGCACGGGTTGTTCTCGGACGTGACTTATCGCTCGCTGTCGGGGACTTCGGTGTCCCGGGATTTCGTGGAGCTCGGTTCTCAGATCATGGAGAACTGGATGGGCGAGCCGGAGGTGCTGAGGCTGTACGCGAAGCACTTTCAGACGGGAGAGCCGATTCCCGAGGACCTGGTCCAGAAGCTCGATGAAGCGTCGAAGTTCGACCAGGGATTCGCGACCGTCGAATACCTGGCGGCATCATACCTCGACATGGCCTGGCATACTCTGGAGAGCGAGGCCGAGATGTCGCCGCCGGAATTCGAGCAAACCGCAATGCAGCGTATCGGCCTGATTGACGAGATCATTCCGAGATACAGGAACACGTACTTCGCGCACATCTTCGCGGGCGGATACTCAGCGGGTTACTACGCTTATATCTGGGCTGAGGTCATCGACGCCGATGCGTTCCAGGCGTTCAAGGAGACCAGCCTGTTCGACGAGGAGACGGCCACCCGGTTCCGGCAGGAGGTGTTGTCCCAGGGCGGTACCCGGCCGGGAATGGAATTGTACGGGGCGTTCCGTGGACGGGATCCGTCGATCGAACCCCTGCTTGAACGGCGCGGCCTCACAGGCGGCGACTGACGGGTAAGAGAAGGGCCGGACCGCTCAGGCAGTCCGGCCCTTCTCTCTGATTCGGGTACCACGACCGGGTCTGTCTAGAGCTTGACGACGTTCGCCGCGGCCGGCCCCTTCTGACCCTGGACGACATCGAACTCCACGATGTCGCCCTCGTTCAAACTCTTGAATCCTTCCGCCTGGATGGCGGAGTGGTGCACGAAGTAGTCCTTGCCACCCTCGTCGGGCGTGATGAAGCCGAAGCCCTTCTCGTCACTGAAC
>JBDGUY010000109.1:0-6138 GCA_039585935.1 Gemmatimonadota bacterium | reverse complement strand
GCAGCATGACCGGGTGACGGCACTGGACCGGAGGGCCGAGGAGCGCGTGCAGGCCTGCCTGGTCGAAGGCGAGCGCCCTCGGATCCAGCACTTCCTTGCTTCGAAGGGGTGGCGGTCGAGATTCGCTTACCGTGACCGGGGAGAAACCGACGAGGCCTGATACCCCAGACGGTGTCAGTTGTCGGCCGGATCCAGCGGGTCTGCGGGTCCATGTGAGTCGCTCAGGTACCGACGTAAGGCTTCCCGCTGTTCCGTCCCTCCAAACAGTGTCGCTCCTGTGCGGACAAGGTCAGCGACCACGTCGTCGAGCGGTCGAATGGCCTGTTGCTCCTGGTAATCGCTCAGGTCCCCGATGAACGGCCACAGTTTCTGCTTGACGTCTGTCGGCAACACCTGCTCCAGGTACTCGAGCGCGAAGCTCCTGGCTTCTTCATCGTCGGAAAGAAGCGAACGATAAGCGGCGCGCATGGGGGCTTCGTCGAGAACGAGGGTAAGCAGCCGGAACACGTGCTCGAGACTCAACTCGCCACGAAGGCCCAGCTGCCGCTCGACCAGCGGGTCCGGTTCCACGTCGTCGAGCAGCCGGGCCAGCTCCCATACCGCACGGCCCCGCCCGAGCTCGTCTCGAATTGCCTTCCACACGGCGAGGTCCAGCGAGCTCTCGCTCCCCCCGGGATGTCCGGCAACGCGACGTCTCGTCAGGCCGACCGCGGCCCGGTATCGCACCTCGAACCGACCGGCCCCGAGTGCGGCGAGGAGAGCGGCCTCCGCAGCAGGATCCGAAATCCGCGCCAGAATCCGGGGAATTCGTCGCCGGATGACGAAGTCGGTTCCCTCGTCCGCAATCAGCAGTGCGAGTCCTGGAACCGCGGGCGCCCCTATGTTCAGCAGCGCCTCGGAGGCCGACGTCAGAAGCCGGTCTCGAGCGAGGAGACGCGCGAGAACGGGTACCAGTTCGGGATCGCTCACACCTTCCAGCCTGAGAAACTCGGCGATCCGACCGATATCCCCTGAGCGAAGCAGGGTATCCGGTGCGTCATCTGCCGGAGCAATACCCGACTCGCCCGTCACCTCGGGGTATTCCTGCCCGAGATCGATACCACGGGTGCTGAGAACGCGCGTGATGTCGAACCGGCTCAGGGTGGACGCGAGCGGGTCGCCACCTCGGCTCGCTTCGGTCAGCATCGCCTCCCCACCTGCACCATCCGCGAGCCTGGTGCGAAGCGACGCGAAGTACTCCCATCCGATCCGCCGAGACAGTCCGATCAGGGCGATGCAGATCACGATTACCACGATGGACAGCCAGCGAGAGGAGAATCCAGGCAGGGTTACCCAGAGGAATACGAGCACGATTCCCAGGCCCTCGCCCACGGCATCGGCTACCGAGTCAACGACCGTCTTCGTGCGCCGTCGGACTTCATGTGGTACCGGCACCCAGAGGAATTCCATTACCGATCGGAATACCGACTTTCGCAGCGTCGAGTCCGCTCCGCGCAGTCCGGTCGCCGCCACGAGTCCCGGCGCCAGGAGCATTCCGGCTGAGCCCAGGGCCACGACGAGCGGGACGAGGGCCACGGTCCACGCGATTCCCGCCGCTGCAAGGAGGCGAGTCGTAAGGAGCAGCTGGATGACAAGCGCCAGCCCGCCGGTCCACGCATAGAAGTCACCAAAGAACACGGCCATCTCCGGCCCGTTGGCCGATGCTTGCTGGACGGCTTCCTTGAACTGGAAATCCACCACGGCACTCGCCGCACTGACAAGCAGAATGATTGCTGCGATCAGCCGCACGTGCGGCGTGGCGAACATGAGCCGGATCCCGTCACCCCGTCTCGCCTGAATTCCGGACACCCGGGACCTCTCCTCAAATCGGTCTCTCGGGATGAATTCGTTGATCAGGATGCTGAGCCCGAGCAAGCCGATCAGCACGATCAACAGGTTGCGCGGGGCCAACACGGCGAGGAGCGGGCGGATGGAAGTGCCAGCCACCAGGAGCCCCAGAGTCCCGCCAGCGCTCACGACGCCGAACAGGCGTTTGGCTTCCCGCACCACGAACAGCTCGCTCACCACGAGCCAGAATCCCGAGGTGAGGAGCAGTGTCCCGACCGCAGTCAGCAAATAGAACAGGACGACCATCGATGCGGATCGCGAAACAAACGGATACAGAATGGCGAGTGATGTGCCGAGTGCTACGATCACGGTCCGCAGTACTGTTCCGGGGGGGTAGCGCACCAGCGCGCGTGCGAACAACCCGGCGCCTGCGAGCCCGAACAGGATGGCGGCACCTCCGATGTAGGGAAGTGCAGAGGCGTCGAATCTGTCGAGGAAGAATGCCTCTCGCAGGGCTCGGGACAGGACGACGAACGCCATCATGACGAACGCCCCGACAAATGTGAGGAAAACCAGCCGAACTTCAGCCGGACGGACATCCAGCCATTCGGCGAGGCGCGCCGCCGGGCTCACAGTCGTCTCGACCTGATCAGGCGGGGATTCCCTGGCGGGCGGCGCGCTCCATGGCGTCCACGAACCGGGCCAGCTCCTCCTGAGTGGTATAGACGCTCGATGAGACCCGGATTCCCTTGAATTCCGGGTGGACGATCGGAGTCACGATGATGCGATATTCGCGGAACAACCAGCTGGTGAGCGCACCGGGTTCGATCCCCTCGATTTCCACATTCGCAAATCCGCACGAGAACTCTGGATCGAGGCTCGTGTGCAGTACGACTCCGGGGATCTGAACCAGCGGGGCCGCCCAGCTGTCGCGCAGGTATCGGAGTCGCTCCTCCTTGCGTCGTGCGCCGATCGCCTGGTGAAAGGTCAGGGCCTCAGCGATTGCCAGGTAGCCAGCAGCGGGGTGCGTGCCGATCTCCTCGTACTTCCGAATGTTTGCATCGAGGTGTGGACCAGCCGCCTGCAGCGGCCACAGGTCCGGGATCTTCTCACGGCGCACGTATAACAGGCCCGTCCCATGCGGGGCGAACAGCCACTTGTGCAGACTGACCGCATAGTAGTCACAGGCCAGCTCCGACAGTCGGAAGTCGAAGTGCGCGAGGGCGTGGGCACCGTCAACGATGACCGGAATACCATGCTGCCGCGCCATGGCCACGACTTCGCGGACCGGCAAAATCTGGCCGGTGAGATTGATCACGTGGCACATCAGGATCAACCGGGTCCGCGAGGTGATCGCCGCCTCGAATCGACGGACGATCTCGGACGGATCCTCCGCCGGAACCGGGATCGAGATCTCGCGCAGAACGATCCCCTCCCGACGCTCCCGCTGACGGAAGGTGGTGAGCATGCGCGGATAGTCCTGGTTTGTCGTCAGGACTTCGTCTCCGGGCTCGAGATCGAATCCGAACTGACAGATCTGCAGCCCCTCGGACGCATTCCGGGTGAGCGCGATTTCCTCGGCGTCCACGTCCCACTCGCGGGCCAGTCTCTTACGAACGGCTTCGCGCTGTGGCTCCAGGATGCGCCACATCGTGTACACCGGAGCCTCGTTGGAGTAGTCGAGATGACGCTTCATTGCGTCCTGGACATAGGCCGGGGACGGGCTCACTCCCCCGTTGTTGAGATTGACGAGGCTCCTGTCGACCGTGAATGACCGGGCGATTTCACCCCAGAATTCCTCGTCCTGTGCAGCATCCCGCGGGTCTGAATGGCGAGTCGAGAGCACTTCGCGCAGCCGGGAACCGGCTTCGAGTCGAGGGGGGAAGAGAGGAACTCCGGCGGCCGCGGCAACGGCCGGAAGGCCGACCGACCCGAGAAACTGTCTGCGGCTCGTCATTGGACCCCCTGGGGAAGGGTCAGGCCGGCGGTGGAGTACCGCCGGCCCTCCTGTCTCTTACTGCGTCAGTCCTGCGGTGCCATTCCGGGCATTGCCGGCATATCCTGTGGCTCCTCGGAGATCGACGACATGGCGTCGTTTCCGTAGCCGACGAGGAGCATCGTATCCCCACCTGACTCGCCCGAAGTCCCCTTGACGATTCCGAACGGAACGTCACCGGTGACCCAGGCATCGTTCCCGTCCGCCACCTTGAGGTGCCAGGCCGTCATGTCGCCTGCCGGCGTCGTGACGCTCTCTTCGCCGAGGAGCTCGGAACTGCGGCACTGTTCCGCGACATCCAGCATCGGATTCGACTGCATCTGTTGCCGCATCATCCCCAGCATCTGTTCCGGCATACGCATCGCCGGCATCTGCATCGCTTTCACGATCCCCTGGGTCACGTCATCGCCCTTGAATGGGAAGTGCGGAACCTGGAGTTGAACGACCTGCTCGCCCTGCGCAGTCGCAGCCTTCAGTTCGAACCACAATTCCTGCGGATTCCCGCGATCCACCAGGGCGAACCGGATTCCGCTTACCTGCGCCGCCTGCGGTCCCTCCATCTTGAACTCCGCCCAGGCGCCGTGCTCGACTCCGCCGATGGCGCTGCACACCTTTTCGATGTCCTGCGCACCGGCGGGAGCGGCCAGAAGACCGATCGCGGCTGCCGAAATCAGTCCGACCCGAATATGATCCATCACTCCCATTCATCCTCCGATATACCAGAATTTCGTCCCGGAGCGCTCGATCGCTGCCTGGACGCAACGGCCAAGATGCGGGGAAGGGCCGGCAAATCGCCAGTCCGGGACTACTCTCCAATGATCTTGATCAGAATCCGCTTCTGCCGCCGACCGTCAAACTCGCCGTAGAAGATCTGTTCCCATGGTCCAAAGTCGAGTCTTCCGTCAGTGATTGCCACCACGACTTCGCGCCCCATGACCTGTCGCTTGTGGTGCGCATCCGCGTTGTCCTCTCCGGTTCGATTGTGGTGGTAGCGTTCGGGACTCGGGTCGAACGGCGCCAGTTTCTCCAACCACACCTCGTAATCCCGGTGCAGCCCGGACTCGTCGTCGTTGATGAACACGCTCGCGGTGATGTGCATGGCATTGACAAGGCAGAGTCCCTCCTTCACTCCACTTTCGACCAGGGCCATGTCGACCTCTGGCGTGATGTTCACGAACATCATCCGAGCAGGGATCTGCATCGTGAGGTACTTGGTATACGCCTTCATCGGATTTCCTCCGGGCTCGCGGCCAGACAGGTCGGGAACGTGCTGCTTGTATGGAGCGCAGGTACGGTCCTATGTTCGCCGATACCGGCTGTTCGGGAAAGCGAGGCGGCCGATCAGCGATTCGGCTTCCGGCGAGGCAAACGACTTTAACAGAACCAGTGAAATATATGCAAACAGTTATGTTAGAGTGGAAGGGGGAGTTTCGGTTCGAGGCGACTGCGGACCATGTGCGGACCGCAATCGACGGAGATGGTCAGGTCGGTCCGTCGCCCGTCAACCTGCTTCTCGAGTCCGTCGGCGCCTGTGCCGCGATCGACGTGGTCGACATCCTGCAGAAGGGTCGGCAGGAGATTCGCGGCATGCACGTCGAAGTTGGCGCGGATCGACGAGAAGAGATTCCTCGCGCCGTGACCAGGCTCTACATCAAGTTTCGGATCGAAGGGGACATTCCGGAGCCGAGAGCGCGTCGTGCCGTCGACCTGTCGCTCGAGAAGTATTGCAGCGTATTCCACTCGCTGCGCATGGATGTGTCGGTGGATACGGAAATTGAGATCGTACCGTGATCGTGCGGTAGACGGCCTCGGGCCGCGTCGCACGACCCGATGCCGGGACAAGTAGGATCAGACGCGCAGAACCTTCTTCAATACGCGACGCGCGATCTCCAGGCCAAATACAAGCAGGATCTTCCTCAAAGTCTTCTTCCTCCATCAAATACGAGCCATCGTCGCCGGTCGGTGTCGTCCTGAACCCGGCTCGAAACCCGTCGATTATCGTATCATACTGCTCTGAACAATGTACGCGAATCTCGCTAGCGGTGTTTCATCCTTCCATGTTCCACGCAGGTTCCGGATCGCGGATCGGGACGCTCTCGTGGTCCGCTCCAACTCAGCTCAGGCTGTCGTAGAACTCCTCCATCCTCTTCCTCATCGCGGTGTCGGGCAGCCCCCCCATGGCCGCGCCCATGTTGTCCGCCGCGTAGCTCGGCTTCGCGGTGCCCGGGATGACGCACGTCACGGCAGGGTGACCGAGGATGTACTTGAGGAAGAACTGGCCCCAGCTTTCGCAATCGAACTCGGCCGCCCAGTCG
>JBDGUY010000108.1:0-6226 GCA_039585935.1 Gemmatimonadota bacterium | reverse complement strand
GCACCCGGCGGTTCACGCCGGCCTGCTCGCCCGGCTGTCGGTCGAGGATGACGTTCGGGACCTGGAGCGACACCAGCTGTCGCCGATCGGACTCGTGGCGGTAAACCTGTATCCATTCCGGGAGACGGTGGCCCGGCCCGACGCGACTCTGGCGGACGCTCTGGATCATATCGACATCGGCGGCCCGACCATGTTGCGCGCGGCAGCCAAGAATCACCCGTTCGTGTGGCCGGTCTGCGATCCGCAGGACTATGGTGCCGTGCTTCAGGCGATCGACTCGGACGGGGATGAGCCCGAGCTTCGACGCGCTCTCGGAGCGAAAGTGTTCTTCCACACGGCGACCTACGACGCTGCGGTCGCAGGGTATCTGCGAGGGAATGAGGTCGAGCAGCCGGGAGCGGCAGGTATTCCCGAGGAGCTCCTGCTGTCGCTCGTCCGCACCCAGGAGCTCAGATACGGGGAGAATCCGGACCAGGCGGCGGCATTCTATCGGGTCGCCTCCCGGCAGTCGGTAGGGATTCCGGCCTTGCGACAGCTCCACGGCAAAGCCCTTTCCTACAACAATATCCTGGATGTCGACGGTGCGTTGTTGGCGATCGCTCCGTTTCTCGGTGAAGAGCCCGCCGCATGCGTGATTCTCAAGCACACGACTCCATGCGGCATCGCGGTCGGACGTTCCGTTGCTGAGGCCTATCGAAAGGCTCTGTCCTGCTATCCAGTATCCGCATTTGGCTCCACCGTGATTTTCTCGCAGCCCGTGACGGAAATGGTGGCGGAGGATCTGTCGAAGTTGTTTGTCGAGTGTATCGTGGCCCCCGGTTACGCGGCGGCGGCGCTTCGAATTCTTCAAGAGAAGCCGTCGCTCAGGATTCTGACGCCGATCGACGAGGGTCGATTCGGAGAGATGGCCGGTCACATTGCTCCCGGACTGGATGCCCGGGGTGTTACGGGTGGAGTACTGGTGCAGAGTTCCCCGGCGCCGGCTCGCCCCTCCGACCTGACTCGATCAGGCGACACGTCGGTCGCGACGAAGCGCCAGCCCACCGACGCGGAATGGGACGATCTCGCATTCGCCTGGGCCGCGGTGCAATCGGTGAAGTCCAACGCGATTCTGATGGCCCGGGATGGCGCCAGCATCGGGATCGGAGCCGGACAGATGAGCCGGGTCGACGCCGTTCATCTCGCCGAGAAGAAGGCCCGGGACGCGGGACACACTCTGGAGTCCGTGGTCCTGGCGTCGGATGCCTTCTTCCCGTTCCGCGACGGAATCGACGCGGCGGCAAGGGCTGGAGTCCGGGCCATTATCCAGCCGGGCGGCTCCAGGCGTGACGACGAGGCGATCGCGGCTGCCGACGAGCACGGCATGACGATGGTGTTCACGGGACGACGTACCTTCCGTCACTGATCGCACCCCCCGGGAATCGGACAGCCTGGTTGCTCGATCAACCAGGGGCGACCGGACTCGGCACCCTCACAGGAGCGCCGCGCGCCGGTCGCGGGGCCTTCCGGTTCAATAACGGTTCTTGACCCACCCGCGAAGCCCGACTACAGTTGCGCCAGCTTAAGTCCGGGAATTCCGGGCTCCGACCGACTGAACTCGTTCAGGATAAACGGATCAGGTGATGCGACACCCCTGGCGCCTGCTGAAGAGCGCCCTGCCGATCTTTGCGATCGTGGCCCTGGCCGGACTCGTGTCTGGTTGCGGGGGGCCATACCCGCAGTCCGCCCTTCGGCCGGCCTCCGACTTTGCCACCAGTCTGGATGATCTGTTCCAGGGCATCTTCTTCTGGGCCGTGATCGTCTTCGTGGTCGTCGAAGGCGCCCTGCTCGTCGCCGTGTTCCGCTTCCGGGACCGGGAAGGCAAGCGGGCGGCGGAGCACGTGCATGGCAACACGATCCTCGAGGTATCGTGGACGATCGCCCCGGCTCTCATCCTGGTGCTGATCGCGGTTCCGACGATTCGCACGATCTGGGAAGTCGATCGCCCGACCACGGATCCCGACGCTTTGCTCATCGAGGCGGTGGGGCACCAATGGTGGTGGGAGTTCCGCTACCCGGACCTTGGGATCGTCACGGCGAACGAGATTCACGTTCCGGTGGGCAGGACGGTCGACATCCGGCTCACATCGGCTGACGTGATCCACAGCTTCTGGTTCCCGCGGGCCGGAGGAAAGCGAGACGTGATTCCGGGACACGAGACCCACTTGTGGTTCAAGATGGACTCGGTGGGCGTTTTCCCGGGGCAGTGCGCCGAATTCTGCGGCATGTCTCATGCCCTGATGAAGATGGAAATGGTGTCTGAGAGCGAGGAGGCGTTCGAGGCCTGGGTGGCTCTGCAACAGAAACCTGCGCTCGGTACGGGAGACACGGCCGCGCCGGCCGAGCCGGAGGAAGTCGCCGAGGGGGAAGATGTGCCCGAGCCGCAGGCCGATCCGCTGGATCCCGAGCTGCGCGCAATACTGAACGCCGGGAATCAGGCGTTTCTCGGTTCCGGCTGCATCGCCTGTCATCGCATCGAGGGGACGGTCGCCGCCGGTGTGCTGGGACCCGACCTGACGCACGTCGGCAGCAGGCGGAAAATCGTAGCTGGAATCCTCGAGAACACTCCGGAGAACATGGCCCGCTGGCTTCAGAATCCGTCGGCGGTGAAGCCCGGATCCCTGATGCCCACGATGCCCCTGGACGAGGACACGATTCGGACTCTCGTGGCCTACCTCGAGAGCCTGAAGTAGGAGCGAAGACCCGAATGTCAGTCAGCCAAGCCTCGCACGATTCCGCCGGCACGACAGCGGTCCACGAGGGCACCTACTCTGGTGGTCTCTGGAGCTGGGTCACGACTGTCGATCACAAGAGGATCGGCATCATGTATGCCGTATTCGCCTTCTTCTTCTTCCTCGTCGGAGGATTGGAGGCGCTCCTTATCCGGATCCAGCTCGGGTCTCCGGAGAGTACCCTGATCGATCCGGACCTGTACAATCAACTGTTTACCATGCACGGCACCACGATGGTGTTTCTCGCCGTCATGCCCCTGTCGGCGGCGTTTTTCAATTTCCTGGTCCCGCTACAGATCGGCGCCAGGGATGTGGCCTTCCCGAGACTCAATGCCTTCAGCCTCTGGGTGTTCGTGTTCGGAGCGCTGTTTCTCAACTCGAGCTTCCTGTTCGGCGGAGCGCCGGACGCCGGTTGGTTCGGCTACGCGAATCTCACATCGACGCAGTACTCACCCGGCGTGCGAATCGATTTCTGGGTGCTGGGGCTCCAGATCCTCGGTGTCAGCTCGATTGCAGCCGCGTTGAATTTCATTGTTACGATCATCAACCTTCGGGCACCGGGCATGTCGCTGATGCGGATGCCGTTGTTCACCTGGATGACCTTCGTCACCTCATTCCTGCTGATTCTCGCGTTCCCAGCGATCACGGTCGGACTCGTGCTCCTGATGTTCGATCGGACTTTCGGGACGTCGTTCTTCAATCCTGCCGCCGGCGGGGACGTTCTGCTCTGGCAGCACCTGTTCTGGATATTCGGACATCCGGAGGTCTACATCCTGCTTCTGCCGGGGCTTGGAATCGTGTCTGAGGTCATCCCGACTTTCAGCCGGAAGCCGCTGTTCGGCTATCCGTTCGTAGTCTACTCGGGAATCCTCATCGCGTTTCTCGGATTCGGAGTGTGGGCGCACCACATGTTCGCCGTCGGTCTCGGTCCGATCGGGAACACGGTCTTTTCGGCGACGACGATGCTGATCGCGATTCCGACGGGCGTCAAGATTTTCAACTGGATCGCGACCATGTGGGGCGGTTCGCTTCGCTTCAAGATGCCCCTGTACTTCGCGGTCGGCTTCATCGCGATGTTCATTATCGGAGGCCTTTCCGGGGTCATGCACAGCTCCGCGGCAGCCGACTTGCAGCAGACAGATTCGTATTTCGTGGTCGCGCACATTCACTACGTGCTGTTCGGTGGCGTGATCTTCGCGCTGTTCAGCGGCATCTACTACTGGTTCCCGAAAATCACCGGGAAAATGCTGAGCGAGGGGATCGGGAAGGCACACTTCTGGTTGATGATCATCTCGTTCAACCTGACGTTCTTCCCGCAGCATTACCTCGGAATGCACGGCATGCCGCGCCGGACGTTCACCTACCAGGAGGGTCTGGGGTTCGAGGCAATGAACCTGATGTCCACGATCGGATCGCTGGTGCTGGGATTCTCGATTCTGATCTTCCTGTGGAACGTGTTCCATAGTCTGCGCAAAGGCGAGTCGGCTGGGCCCGACCCGTGGGGCGGGGCGACACTGGAGTGGGCGATCGACTCGCCGCCGCCGCACTACAACTTCAGGGTCGAGCCTACCGTTCACAGCCGGGACCCCCTGTGGGCGGAGGGTGGCCTCGATGTGGACGTCAACGATCCCACGGCGCCGGAACCGCACATGCCGAGCCCGTCGTTGTGGCCATGCATCCTGGCATTCGGACTGGTGCTAGCGGCGATCGGCGCCGTCGCGAAGACTCTGCTGGTAGTGCTGCTCGGTGCGGGGGTCGTGGTCGTGGCCATATACGGCTGGGCATTCCAGCCGCTCGAGCGCTAAACGAGAGGGACGATCGTGAGTGAAACCGCCGCGGCCTCCGCGGAGATGCACCATTCGTCGACGGGGCTTCCGAGTCGCAAGCTGCTGATGTGGGCGTTCATCGGGTCCGAATGCATGCTGTTCGGCTCTCTGATCATCACCTACCTCGTGTACCGGGGACGAAGTATCGTCGGACCGTACCCGGATGAGCTGCTCAACATTCCGTTCATTACGGTCACGACGTTCGTGCTCCTGATGAGCAGTCTGACGATGGTTCTCGCTCTCGCCGCGGTGCAGCGGAACGATATGCGCCAGGGCAAGCTGTGGCTCCTGATGACGGCACTGCTGGGACTCGTGTTTCTCTCCGGCCAGGTCTACGAATTCACGCATTTCGTGCACGAGGGTCTCGGTCTCACCACGAACCTGTTCGGAGCGAGCTTCTTCCTGCTTACGGGTACGCACGGCGCACACGTGTTCGTCGGAGTGATCTGGCTCATGACGCTGTTCGTCCTCGCTGTCAGTGGAAAGCTCACGAGCGAGAATGCGGAGACGGTCGAGATCACGGGACTGTACTGGCATTTCGTGGACGTCGTGTGGATCGTTCTGTTCACGATCATCTATCTGCTGGTCTAGGAGAGGCAGGGATGGAGAATTCCACGGCGGAACACGCTCACGCGAGCGTCAAGACCTACCTCGTAGTCGCTGCGGTGCTCGGGATGATCACGGCGGTGGAAGTGGCGATCTTCTATATCGACGCTCTGCAGCCGGTTCTGGTGCCGCTGCTGCTGACGTTGTCTGCGGCCAAGTTCACGCTCGTCGTCGGTTTCTTCATGCATTTGAAGTATGACTCGAAGATCTTCCGCGGTCTGTTCATCGGACCGCTGGCGGTTGCGATCCTCATTATCCTGGCGATGCTGGCTCTTTTCGGCGTATTCGGTGGGGGTGGCGGGGCGGCATGAGCTTCCGGAGCGGTTTGCGCAACGGAAACGGCCCGGATTTCGCAATTCGGGCCGTTCTGCATCGGGGGGCTGACGTATGATCGACGCCGAGTCCAGCGAGACTCGCCAGGAATCCCCTGGGTGCGATTGCACGGACCCGTCTTGCGCGACGCGGGATTCCGATGAATTCGGAGCCCCGTCGGGTATCGTCGGGCGCGGAGTCGTCGAGTTTCGGATCGAGGACATGGACTGTGCGAGTTGCATGGCCACGATCCGGGCAGGGCTGAGCCGGCAGCCCGGATTCGTCGAGATGACCGGAAGTCCGGTGTCACGAAGCCTGACGATCGCGTACGACGAGCACCTCACCGACACCGAAGCTCTGCGTCGGGTGATTGGAGACCTCGGATACCGGGCGCATGTAGCGGCTGCCGAGTCATACGAACGCGTGCAGATCTGGCGCTCCAGGCGGGCCCTTCTCACCTACGTGTCCGGCGGCTTTTTCCTGGCCGGTCTCCTCGTACGCCTTCTGGGAGGGGAAGGGCTGGCGTCGCATTCCTCAGGATTCGGTGCTTCCCCCGGACTCGATGGCACTCTGTTCCTCGTGGCCGCCGCGGTCGGCGCGTGGAATTTCCTGCCGAAGGCGCTCGGAGCGCTCAGGGCCGGTGTCCTGGACATGCACGTGCTCATGGCGCTCGCGGTGGTGGGAGCAGCGGCGATCGGCGAATACATGGAG
>JBDGUY010000107.1:0-6266 GCA_039585935.1 Gemmatimonadota bacterium | reverse complement strand
CGCGCTCCGGCGGATCGACCCCGAGTCGATCGCGCCGCTCGACAGGCCGTGGGGACGTATAGGAGGATTCCTCATTCGAGCGGGCGAGATCGAGCGGGGTCAGGAGTACATCGAACGGGCCTGGAGCGAGGTTCCCGAGCGCCTGCTTCCGTGGTGGGAGAAGTACCGTGCGGAGGACAGAGCTCGCATCGCGCGGGTCGAGGGGAGGCCGATGGAGGCCCTGGAGGAGCTGAGGACCCTCCCTCCGGGACCGTGCGTTCCCTGCCGCTATCAGCGGGATGCCAGGCTGTTCGACGCGGCCGGCCGGGCGGATTCGGCCGTGGCATATTACGAACTGTACCTCGACACTCCGTCCAACTTCCGGCTGTTCCTGGATGACAACCGGCTCGGCCCGACCCACGAACGGCTCGGCCAGCTGTACGACGAGCGGGGAGACCTCGAGAATGCCGCCATCCACTACGCGGCTTTCGTCGAGCTGTGGGCCGATGCGGACCCGGTGCTGCAGCCGCGTGTGAGGGCGGCGCAGGCTCGCCTGGAAGAAATCGTGGGGGAGCGCGGGTGAAGCAGATTCTCGAGGCCTCCGGCCGCTCCCTGTGGCAGGTCCTGGCGCTGTACGCGGGCGCCTCCTGGGTGGTGCTCCAGGTCGTGGATGTCGTCAAGGACAACATGGGGCTGCCCGACTGGGTGTTCCCGTTCGCCCTGCTGCTCCTCCTGATCGGGCTGCCGATCATCGTTGCCACGGCACTGGTGCAGGGGCGACGCGCGCCCTCGGCGGCCGACGCCGCCTCGGAGCCAGAGCGCGATGACGAACAGAGAGTCGTTTCCCAGCCTGCCGTGCATCACAAACTGCTGACCTGGAAGAATTCACTCCTGGGCGGCGGTCTGGCGATGGTATTCCTGGCGATCGTCACGGCCGGGTTCATGTACATGCGCAGCAGCGGAATCGGCCCTGTGGGATCGCTCGTCGCCAAGGGACTGATCGACGAGCGGTCCGAGATCATGGTGGCCGACTTCGAGGCCGAAGACGACATGCTGGGCCGCATGGCCTCGGAGGCCCTGCGAGTGGACCTCTCGCAGTCTGACATCGTCAGGCTCGTAAATCCGCGTACCGTCGAAGGCGCCCTCAGACGCATGCAGGTCCCCGACGGGACTCGAATCGACGAAGCCACGGCGCGCGAGATCGCCGAGCGAGAAGGGATCGCTGCAGTCGTCGGCGGTGAAATTCTTTCTGGCGGTGGCTCTTACGTAATTACAGCTCACCTCGTTTCTCCGGTGGGTGACCTGCTCGGAAACGCCCGTGTAACTGCCGCCGACTCCAGCGAGATCATCGAGGCGATCGACAAGCTGTCGCGGAATCTGCGCGAGCAGATCGGCGAGTCCTACACGAGCATGCGGGAGAGTCCGGCGCTGGCCCAGGTCAGTACCAGCTCGCTCGAGGCGCTGCGGAAGTACACGGAGGCGGGCATCCAGCGTCGTGAGGGCAACCTCGACGCAGCGATCGATTTCCTCGAAGAGGCCATCGCGATCGACAGCACGTTCGCGATGGCGTATCGCGGGATCGGGATCTTCCTGCAGAACAAATTCGACGACTGGTCGCGCCAGTACTGGGCCCATTCGAAAGCGTACGAGTACCGGGATCGTCTTACCGAACGAGAGAAATGGCTCGTCTCCGCCTCCTACCACCTCGACATCGAGGAGGACGAGGCCCAGGCGATCGCCGCGTACGAGAACGTGCTGACGATCGATCCGGACATGATGTCCGCGGTCAACAACATCGGTGTCATCTACTACTTCCAGCGCGACTGGGAGAAGGCCCTGAAGCAGTATCGACAGGCGCACGAGATGCGGCCCGAGGGTCTGACCGCGAGCAACGTCGGGACCGTTTACGCCAACATGGGCCGACTCGAAGAAGCCGACGAGTGGCTTGCCCTGTCCCGGGAACTCGAACCCAATAGCCCGAGCTGGAAATTCTACCAGGTCCACTTCGAATTCCTGCGCGGAAACAAGGAAGAGGCAAGGCGTCTGAACCGGGAGCTCAGGGAGTCCGAGAGCCCGGACCCGTACTGGCTGGAACGCACCTACGGCACGGACTGGTTGTTCGACGTTGAAGAGGGAAGAATCGCCCGAGCCGAGCCGTCGCTTGCCGCTGCGGTCGAGGCAGGCGACGGGGGCGAGGATGGCAACTCGGCTCGAGCCCTGCAGGATCTGCTGGCACGCGCCGAGCTGGACCTGGCGCTGGGAGATCCCGAATCGACGGTTCGGAGAATCGAAGCAGCGCTGGATCGGTTCCCGCTGGAGGAGATTCCTCCGCTTGACCGTCCGACCGCCTGGGCCGCGTCCCTGTTCGCACAGGCGGGCAATACTGACGCGGCACGTACGCTGGTGGCCGAACAGCGGGAGCAGTTGGGTCCGCTGGCCAAGCGGAAGAGGATCGGGCTGGCCGAGGCGGAGGCGTGGATCGACGTAGCCGAGGGCAGGTATGCCGAGGCGATCCGGGTGCTCCGCGACTCCGATCGGGGATACGGCTGCGATATCTGCATTGAACTGTCAGTCGGAACGGCATTCGACCAGGCCGGACAGCCCGACTCGGCGGTCGTCTACTACGAGCGCTACCTGGCGCCGACCTTCAACTGGCGTGCGTACGTCGATGGCAACTGGCGTGCGTGGACGCTCGAACGGCTCGGCCAGCTGTACGACGAGCTGGGTGACCTGGAGCAGGCGGCGGGTTACTACGCGGCATTCGTCGAGCTGTGGGAGGACGCCGATCCCGAACTCCAGCCACGGGTCCAGGCCGCCCGGGCGCGGATGGAAGAAATCGTCAGGGAGCGCGGATGAAGAGCCGGTCTCTGTGGCAGGTCCTGGCCGTCTACGCGGCCGCCTCCTGGGTCGTGCTCCAGGTGGTCGACATCATGAAGGACAACATGGGACTGCCCGACTGGGTATTCCCGTTTGCCCTTCTCCTGCTGCTGATCGGACTGCCGATCATCATCGCTACCGCCATGGTCCAGGGGAAGCATGCGGCAGACATCGCCGCGGCCCAGGTGACTCCCGTCGACAGCCAGGAACTGCCGCCGCAGATGCCGGCAACCGCAGCGCACCACAGGATCTTCTCGTGGCGCAACGCCCTGGTTGGCGGCGGTCTCGCGGTCGGGTTACTGATTCTCGTGACCGGCGGGTTCATGGTCATGCGCAACCAGGGAATCGGACCCGTCGGGTCGCTCGTAGCCAAGGGCATGCTTGACGAACGGAGCCCGGTCATTCTCACCGACTTCGTTGCCGACGACCCGGGCCTGTCCCGCGCGGCGACGCAGGCGTTCCGGGTCGACCTGTCGCAGACGAGCATCGTGCGGGTGCTCGAACGCTCGGCGTATGCGGGGGCGCTGGAGCGCATGCAGAAAGATCCATCGGGTCCCCTGACCGTGGAGGTCGCCCGCGAGGTCGCCGTACGCGAGGGGATTCCAGCGGTGATCGGTGGCGAGATCGTGGAGGCCGGCGGCGGTTACGTGCTCACGGCCAGCGTCGTATCCGCGGATCTGGGGACGGTGCTCGCGTCGCACAGAGAGACGGCGACGGACGACGCCGAGATCATTCCGGCGATCGACCGCCTGTCGCGAAAGATCCGTGAGATGATCGGTGAGTCATTCACCTCACTCCGGGCGGACCCCCCGCTCGCGGCGGTCACGACGTCCTCGCTCGAAGCCTTGAAGCTGTTCTCGGAGGCGCAGGACGCGATCGATCGCCGCGGAATCTCGGACGCCGGGATTCCTCTGCTCGAGGAAGCCCTCGAGATCGACCCGGAGTTTGCCAGCGCCTGGCGCAAGCTGGGCGTTCAGCTGAACAACTCGCGCCGTGAGCGTTCCCGGATTCACGAGGCGCTGACCCGGGCATACGAGCTCCGCGACCGATTGACGCCTCGCGAGAGATACCTGGCCGAGGCGTCCTACTATTCCACCGTTCTCGACGATCAGACGCGTGCCGCCGGGGCATATGACCGACTCCTCGATCTCGACCCGAACGACACCTGGGCGCTGAACAACCTGGCAGTCATCTACAGGGCGGACGGAGACCTCGAGCGTGCCCTCGAGTTGTTCGAGCGCGGGGCGGCCGTCGACTCGACTCCGATCGAACTGGGGAACGTGATGTTTACCCAGATTCGACTCGGGCGATTCGAGGAAGCTCTGCAGACGGCGGCGATCGGACACCGGATGCATCCCGCGTCGGCCAGTTTCTATTTTGGCGAGTTGGACGTCGCGTGGAACCAGGAGGATTACGAGGCCGTTCTCGAGAAGGTCACGGAGCTCAAGAATGACCTGCCGGACGACGCCGGGGCCCAGATCGGCGGGGAGTTCGACCTGGCGAACCTCGCGTGGCTGCAGGGTCGTCTGGAGGACGCGCTGGGACACACACGTGCCGGGAGAGCGGAGATCCGCCGCACCAACCCCTCAAATGGTCGGTACGACTGGCCTACCGTCTGGGTGACCTTGCAGGAACGGGCAGACACTTCGGGTGCGTTGCGCCTCGTAGAGGAGATGCTGGCAGAGCAGCCCCTGGAGGAGTTCGAGCCGCTCGACCGTCCGTATTTCGCGTTCGTGAATTTCTATTCTTCAATCGGTGACGAGACCCGGTCCCGGGCCATGATGGCGGCGTTTCACGATGCCGTACCCGACGCGCCCGACAGTCGCTGGCTGGATGACGAAGCCCGGATGCAGGCGCAGCTGGCGCAGGTCGCGGGTCGATATGACGACGCGATCGACTACTGGATGCAACTGCGTGAGCTGGAGCCCGGGTGTGAAGATTGCGGATTCGAAGGGATCGCGCTGGCCCACGATGCGGCGGGCCGGCACGAGGAAGCGATCGAGTGGTATCGTCGGGACCTGGAAGTTCACCGTACCGGCCGGCCGCCCGACCGGGCGAGGATCTTCGAGCGTCTTGGCCAGCTGTACGATGAGAGGGGCGACCTCGAGAACGCGGCCGTGTACTACGCTCGGTTCGTCGAGTTGTGGGCCGAGGCCGATCCGGAACTCCAGCCCCGCGTTCAAGCGGCGCAGGCTCGACTCGAAGAAATCGTCAGGGAGCGCGGATGAAGAACCGGTCCTTGTGGCAAATCCTTGCACTGTACGCGGCTGCCTCCTGGGTTGTGCTCCAGGTGGTGGACGTGGTGAAGGACAACATGGGACTGCCCGACTGGGTATTCCCGTTCGCCTTGCTGCTGCTGCTGGTCGGGCTGCCGATCATCGTGGCTACGGCGCTGGTGCAGGGGCGGCAACCGTCGGCATCCGACGTTGCGGTTGCAGTGGCGGCGGGGGAGGCACCCGCACTCGCATCCGGATCGTCCAAATCCCAAGGACTGTTCACCTGGAAAAACGCGTTGCTCGGTGGCGGGCTTGCGTTCGTGCTTCTGGCCATCGTCACTTCCGGATTCATGTTCATGCGAGACCGGGGCATCGGGCCGGTCGGCTCGCTGGTTGCCAGCGGTCTCCTGGAAGAGAAGGCGGCGATCGTCGTCGCTGACTTCCGCGGGGATGATCCGTCGCTGGCCAGGGCCGCGACCCAGGCCTTCCGGGTCGATCTGTCGCAATCGGAGCTCGTGAAGCTCGTCGAGCCGGCGACGCTGGACGAGGCGCTGGCGCGCATGGAGCTTCCGGAGGACCAGGCGCTGACGGCCGAGGTCGCCCGCGACCTGGCAGTGCGCGAGGGCTATCCGGCGGTGATCGAGGGTGAATTGACCTCCGTCGGTGACGGGTACGTGATCACGGCGCGACTGGCGGACGCCCGCTCCGAGGAGACTCTCGCGTCGCTTCGAGAATCCGCGGCGGACGCGAACGAGATCATCCCCGCGATCGATCGACTTTCCGGAAAGATGCGGGAAAGGATCGGCGACTCGTATACGAACATGCGGGCGGACGAGCCGCTCGAGCAGGTGACCACGAACTCGCTCGACGCGCTGGAGAAGTATTCGCGGGCCGTCGAGCTGTTCGCGGCCGGAACCGACCACGAGCTGGGAATCCAGCTGCTGGAAGAAGCAGTCGCGATCGACAGCGGCTTTGCCATGGCGTGGCGCAAACTGGGTGTTGAGCTCGTCGGTGACCGGGCCCGCCAGATCGAAGCGACCGAGAAAGCGTACCGGCACCGGGAACGGTTGACGGAACGCGAACGCCTGCTCGCCGAGGCCCAGTACTACCTCGATGTCGAGGACGATCCGCGGAAGACAATCTCCGTGTACGAGCGAATGGTGGACCTCGATCCCAACGACTCCTGGGCGCTGA
>JBDGUY010000106.1:0-6328 GCA_039585935.1 Gemmatimonadota bacterium | reverse complement strand
CTTCTCGAGTCTCTCGAAGCCGCCGGTGTGCCAGCCGGGCCCGTGTGGAATGTGGCCGAAGCCCTGAGTCAACCGGATGCCGATCCGCTGCTGCTACGGTCGGGGAATCGGGTCGGGCTGCGAACCGTAGCCCTCGACGATGGAGTCGAGACCGTCGCCGACCTGCGACCACCGCCCGATCTTTCGGCAGATGCCGATTCGATCCTCGAAGGAGATCTCGGCCTGGCAGATCACGAGCGAAGGGAACTGTACGAGAGAGGCACCGTGATTCCTCCGGATTTATCACGTGGCTGACAACGGGAGAGTCGCTGGCGACGAGCAGTCGGAAACGGGTCGTGCCATCGAACTCGAGTGCCGGCCGTCCCTCGAGGTGCAGGGAGAGGACAGGCACTTCCCGGTTGGCCGGATCTGGTGTGTCGGCCGCAACTACGCCGCTCACGCGCGGGAGATGGAAGCGGATTCCGGGGCGCCGGAGAATCCCGACCCGCCGTTCTTCTTTCTCAAACCGGCGACCGCTCTCGTCTCCGGCGGAGGACCCGTGCCCTACCCGCCCCGCACCGCTCTCCTGCACCACGAAGTAGAGCTCGTCGTCGCTCTGGGTCACGGTGGTCGAGACATCCCTCAGGGGCACGCGCTCGACCTCATATACGGATACGGCGTCGGTTTTGACCTCACACGCCGGGACGTCCAGGCCGATGCGAAGCGCGCGCGGAAACCCTGGAGCCTTGCCAAGGGATTCGATCACTCCGCGCCCTGCTCGCTCCTCATGCCCTGCTCGCGTATCGGACACCCTCACAGGGGGCGGATCACTGCGACCGTCAACGGTGAACTCCGGCAGGACGGTGACCTGTCGGAACAGGTATGGGCCGTCCCGCAGCTCATCGCGGAGCTTTCGGGTCACCTCGAGCTTCTACCAGGCGATCTCTTGTTCACCGGGACTCCGGCAGGAGTCGGTCCGTTGCACGTCGGTGACCGCGCGGTAGCCACAATCGAGGGTGTCGCGAGCCTGACGATAGACGTCACCGCGCCCATCTGACTCGATCAGGGGAGAAACCGGTCCCGAAAGTCCCGGTCAGGCGCCGGGCAGGTGTCCGTGCGCCCGAACCAGCGATACCGGTTCCTGGCCAGGAGATCGTAGGCTCCGTCCCTCAACGGCAGTGGCAGGATTCGGAGACCGGCTAGACCCCGCCACGGCAGGCCGAGTCGCGCGGCGATCCGCATGACGGCTTCGCTGCGCATGTACGCTGCTCCGCCCTCCACCAGAATCACGCTGTCCGCCGATCGGTTTTCGAGGAGTCCGTCCGCGGCCAGATCCCGGCCGATGTCCGAATCGAGTGCCGCGAATCGGAATACTGCATCCCGGTCGTGCGCCAGGATGAACCGAACGGAAGCCTGACAGAGGTTGCAGACACCGTCGAACAGAACAATCGGACCCGGATCTCGTTCATCTGACATGGGAGGATTGTAGCCCCGGCTCGATTGACGCGGAACGCGAGGAGCCCGAGCTTGCGCGGCGCCGAGTGTTTCATCAACCGATGCCTGGAGACCCCATGTCCGGACGGACCCTGCCGCCTTCGGCTTATGAACCAAGACCCGGTGAGGAATTCGTCCCCCTCACCGCCGGTGAAACGCTGACCGAGTTCACCTTCAAGGCGATCGCCACGGGAATCGTGCTCGGAGTCGTGTTCGGCGCAGCCAACACCTACCTGGGACTCAAGGCAGGTCTCACGATCAGCACTTCCATCCCCGTGGCCGTGCTCACGGTGGTGGCATTTCGGGTGATGGGAGCGTTCGGACTCCGGCACTCGATTCTCGAAACGAACATGTCGCAGACAGTCGGGTCGGCGAGTTCGTCCGTGGCGTCCGGCGTACTGTTCACGATCCCTGCGCTGTTCATGTGGGGAATGGATCCGGCATGGCTCCAGTTGACGCTGCTCGCCATGAGCGGTGGACTGATCGGGGTTCTCGCGATGGTCCCGCTCCGGCGCTACCTGATCCAGCGGGAGCACGGCACCCTCCCCTATCCGGAGGGAATGGCCTGCGCCGAGGTCCTCGTCGCCGCCGAAGAAGGCGGCGAGCAGGCGTCGGGAGTGTTCTGGGGGATTGGCGTCGGAATGTTCTTCAAGCTCGTCACCGACGGTCTGAAGCTCGTTCCCGGGAAGTTCGCAATCGGTCTTCCTGTTCGCGCCAGCCTGTCGGCGAGCGTCTCTCCGCCGCTGATCGGCGTGGGGTACATTCTCGGAATCCGGATCGCCACCGTAATGGTAGCAGGCGGTGCTCTCTCCGCACTGGTGATCATCCCGGCGATCTATCTGTGGGGCTCGGGTCTCACCGAGCCGCTGTTCCCGGAGACGGAGAAGCTGATCCGTGACATGAGCTCCGCTGAACTCTGGAATCGCTACGTGCGGTATATCGGGGCCGGAGCCGTCGCCACCGGAGGGATCATCACGCTGATCAAGTCGATCCCGACGATGATCGAGTCGTTCAAGCTAGGAATCAGCCAGATCTCCCGGCGTAAGGGTGAAGGCGACCGGGAAACCGTCCGCACAGACCGGGACCTCAATTTCGGGCTCGTGCTGGCTTTCGTTGCCGTTGTCCTGCTCGTCCTCACGCTCGTACCGGGAATTCTCGGCGAGTTGGATTCCATTCCGGTGCGCGCGATGGCCTCGCTGTGTATCGCCGTGTTTGCCTTCTTTTTCGTGACGGTCAGTTCGCGCATCGTCGGGCTGGTTGGCGTTACGTCGAATCCCACATCCGGCATGACTATCGCCACCTTGCTCGGTACAAGCCTGATCTTCCTGCTTCTGGGCTGGACCGACACGGCGGGAAAGGCGACTGCCCTGATGGTGGGTACGGTCGTGTGCATCGCGGCATCCATCGCCGGCGACACTTCGCAGGATCTGAAGACCGGCTTCATTCTCGGGGCGACGCCTTACAAGCAGCAGATCGGAGAGTTGATCGGGGTCGTAACGTCCGCGGGCGTAGTCGTTCTGGTCGTGATGCTGTTGCACGGAACCGTCGAAGGGGGGCTGGGCGGCGCCGAGTTGCCGGCACCGCAATCCGTGCTGATGAAGCTCGTGATCGACGGCGTACTGGATCAGAACCTGCCGTGGATGTTGATCCTCATCGGGATCGGGATCGGACTCGCGGCGTCCATGTTCAAGATCCCGGTCCTCGCCTTCGCGGTCGGGGTCTACCTGCCGCTCTACACGATGGCCGCGGTGTTCCTGGGCGGGCTGCTACGCTGGACCCTGACAAGGAAGGTGCCCGTAGACGAGGCCGAGCGGCGCAGGGAGCGCGGGATCCTGTTCGGATCGGGGCTGGTGGGAGGGGGCGGCCTGACCGGAGTGTTGCTGGCACTCTGGGTCGCCGTGAGCGGTGGCAAACCCATCCAGGGGCTGGGGATCGAATAGCCGCACGTGGTCGACGAAGCCCTGGCCCTCCTGACGATCGGCGCGATCCTGTGGAGCATGGCCTGGTTCATCCGGCGGGGCGAGACCTGACCGCCCCGTCGCTGACCCGGGTTGCGCCTCAGATCTTGAGAAGGACCAGCAGTACGAGCAGGATCACGATTACGAGCAGGTAGGTCTTCTTACGATTGCCGTCTGCCATCGAATCCTCCGGGAGAGAGTAGTCGGCTCGCTTGCGCAGGGGCTGTCAGTCCTGCCGAGCCTCGTCAGCGGTGCTTCCCGTGAACTGCATGATTACCGTGCGCCTGCGCGGACGATTGTCGAAATCGCACAGAACAACCTGCTGCCACGTACCCAGTATAGTTTTACCCCGCTCGACAGGGATGGCCAATGAAGGTCCCATGAGGGCCGCTCTGACGTGCGAGAAACCGTTACCATCGCCCCAGCGGCGGTCGTGAGCGTAGTCCGAACCGCGGGGAGCAACCGTCTCGATCGCCCGCCGCAGGTCCTCGAGGGCGCCGGACTCGTACTCGATCGTCGTGATCCCGGCCGTGGATCCCGGCACGAACACGACGAGGATTCCGTTCCAGGATTCGTGAACTTCGAGGAACTCTCCTATTGAATCGGAAAGGTCCAGAATGGAGCCATCTCCGTCCGTCGATATCTCCGTCCGCCCGGTAGCAGATAGCGGCGCGAGCGCCATCGCTCAGCCTACCTGATCTCGCGCCACAACGGCCGGAACCACCAGAAGTCGTTAAAGACCCAGGCGAGAATGATCCACGCCACGAGTATCCACACCCATACTCCCATGACTTCGCCGCGCTTCCAATGCATGAGGTTCCCCCGTTTCCTCGGAATCGTCGTCGGCGCCCGGTGCACTCCCAAGCCCTCGCTCGCGCTGTCGACAGAAAGCTAATCGAAGCTGCCTTCCAGTTGTAGAGCGGGTCTGCAGCACGGACCATGCCGAACCGCAGACCCGCCTTCAGACTTCCGTTGCCCCGGTCAGAATCGTTCCCGAAGGAGACGGCTCACGCCGCCAGGCGCTCCAGGGTCGCGATCAGGACCCGCCAGAACGGCTCGACCGACGGCACTTTCACTCGCTCGTCGGGGGAATGAGGGAACTCGATTTGCGGCCCGAACGAGATCATGTCCATGCCCGGATACTTCTCGCCGATAATCCCGCACTCGAGACCGGCATGCACCGCCCCGACCTCCGCATCCTCGCCGGTTACGGACCTGTAGACTTCAGCCATGACGGCCAGGACCTCGGACGACACGTCCGGCTTCCACCCGGGATACCCGTCTTTCTCAGCCACTTCGGCCCCCGCGAGACCTCCAATGGCCCGAATCCGCTGGCGCACCGCTGTGAGAGCCGACATCACCGAGCTGCGCGTGCTCGTGAGAATCTTGACCACATCCGTCTCTACCGCGACAACGGCCAGATTCGTGCTGGTTTCCACCAGACCCTCGATATCCGGGCTCATCCCGAGCACGCCGTGCGGAAGGGCCGTAAGCAACTCCAGCACCCTGGTCGTCCCGGGACCATCGATTGCATCGGCGGGTGCATCGACCCCTTCGACGGTCCACGAGAAGCCCGGATCGATGGTCGCGAGCTCGCCGCCTACGGCCGACAGCTCGGCCTCGAGCAGACCAGCGACACCTTTACAATCGCTTGTTTCGCAGACGATTACTGCATTTGCCTCACGTGGAATTGCGTTATGTGCATTACCGCCGGCGATCGAGGCGAGGTGGAAATTCGATTCGAGCGAGGCACCGTACAGGACACGACTCAGCAAGCGAACTGCGTTTCCCCGCTGCAGGTGAATATCGACCCCGGAGTGTCCCCCCTTCATTCCCTCGACCCGGATCGCCAGCGCCGCTCGGCCCGGCTCCGTGGCCGAGCGGGCCACCGGCAGCGTGAGATAGGTGTCCGCACCTCCTGCGCAGCCGATGGTCAGGACCCCCTCTTCCTCGGAATCGAGGTTGATGAGCAGACGACCCTCGAGCAGATCCTCCGAGAGTCCGCCGGCTCCCGTGAGTCCGGTCTCCTCGTCGATCGTGAACAGGAATTCCAGCGGTCCGTGGGCGATGTCCTCGGACTCCAGAATCGCCAGCATTGCCGCGACTCCGATGCCGTTGTCCGAACCGAGTGTCGTCCCGTCCGCCTTCAGGTATTCTCCGTCCATTACGGGCCTGATCGCATCGGTCTCGAAATCGAACTCCGTACCACTGTTCTTCTCCTGCACCATGTCCAGGTGCGCCTGCAGTACGACGGTCGGGGAATCCTCCCGTCCGGCCGTCCCGGGCTTTCTGGCGACGACATTGCCGACCGCATCCACGTCGTATGACAGACCCGCTCTATTCACGATTCCCGTGACAAAGTCCCGGGCCTTTTCTTCGTGCTTCGAGCCACGCGGGATCGTCAGAATCGTATCGAAATGGCTCCACAATGCGGTGGGCTGGAGCTCGGAAACGAACGTCATGAGCCTGCTCCTTCGCTGAACGGTTGGACTGCTCCGTGTAGGGGACGAAGCGGACCCTCCGACGAGCCGGGGGTCCGGTCGCGATGACAATCCGGAGGATACAACGGGTCGCACTCTCCGTCCACGGATCGACCCGGACCAGGCCGATCGGATCCGGCTGGCGGCTCCCTTCTCGAGGTGCCACCTTGGCCAGTCGCTTCGACGCTCCCGCACCTGCGGGGCAGTCCGCAACCGCCTCCGGGACCGATCCCGTGGAGGACGCATGGCCGAGCAGAAGGACATTCCGTATATCCCGGCGTCCAGCCAGATGGCCGAACTGACGGTCAAGGCCGTGGTTCTCGGCGTGATCATGGCGATCGTGCTTGGAGCCGCAAACGCCTACGTCGGGATGAAAGCCGGACTGACGGTGGCTGCCGCGTTTCCGGCAGCGGTGGT
>JBDGUY010000105.1:0-6387 GCA_039585935.1 Gemmatimonadota bacterium | reverse complement strand
AACGCAGCCAGCCACAAACCCGTCTCCGTGCGGGAGATGAGAGCGATGATCGCCGTCGCTGCGAGGTAGGCCGCCGTGAGTACGTCCACGGTCAGAAGACCTGACTTCCCCATGTTCGATCCTTCGGAGCTTCCGCTCATCGTCCCAGCCATCCGGCCTCCCTGTACCAGTCCGCTGCTTCCGCGAGCCCTTGTCGGAGCGAAACCTGGGGGCGCCACCCGAGTTCTCGCTCGACCGGGCCCAGTTCGCACGTCCAGTCCAACCGGGTGAGGTCCCGTGCCCGTCTGCGATCCAGATCAGGCACACGGCGCCTGATGAATGCCGCGAGTTCGGACAACGATCCCGCTGCGAGGAACAACGCCGCAGGCACCCGGACCGGGCGTACCGTCCGGCCGATCGCCGCGCCGAGCGCCTCGGCAATCTCTTCCCACGTATGGATTTCCGGTCCACCGAGATGGAACGGGCCACCCTCGTCCGATTCGACATCCAGCGCCTGCAGCACGGCCGTTGCTACGTCCGAAGCATAAACTGGCTGCAGGCGACCAACCCCCCACGGAACCGGCATGTAGCCGCTCCGCGCCACCTGGAATAGCGGCAACAGATCCTTATCCCTGGGACCGTACACGCCTCCGGGGCGGAGTACGCGCGGCTCGAGGCTTCCGCCCGATGCGACCACGGCCCGTAAGCGCATCTCCGACTCCAGCTTGCTCGCGCCATATGCACTCGCGGGACCTCCAGAGCCATCCGGTCCCCTGGCCGCCAAACTGCTGATCAACACGAAGTGACTTACAGATGCCTGAACTGCTGCCTCGGCAACAAGCTGTGTAACATCCGCATTAACAGCATAATATTCGGAATCGCTCGAGGCTCTTGTGATACCTGCCGCATGGACCACGTGTGTTACGTCCCTCAACGACCCGGACAACGCAGCCGCCGACGACAGGTCGATCGTCGTCGTCTCGATTGCCTCGACGGGCAGGCCCCGGAGCCAACGAACGTCGCTCGTCGTGCGGATCGCACACCGGACCCGAAATCCGCTGCGGACCAGGGCCTCGGCAACGTGGCTGCCGACAAACCCTGTGGCTCCGGTCAGGAATACGAGAGAGGACACGGTCTGGTCAGATCGGTCGGTCGTACAACAGGTAACGCTTGGAGATCACGGACCCGATGCGTTCGAGCGGTTTCCGCATCGCGGCGTTGTCTTCGAGGATCCACGAGAACTCTCCACCGATCGTTCCGGCGGCGCCGCCGTGCCGGAAAAGGGCCATGATCAGGAGGTTGTCGATTCCCTGGCCGCGCGCCTCGGGCACCAGGCCGAGGGTCAGGACACGGCAGTAGTTCATCTTCGGCAAATACTTCAGGATTTTCACGAGGCCAAACGGAAACAGACGTCCTTTCGCGTGAATCAGCGCCTGGTTCGCGTCCATCAGGAACAACGTGAACCCGATCGTCTCACCGTTGTCCCGTTCGGCAAAGATCACCTGTGTCGGGATACGCTTCACCAGCGGCTTCAACTCGTGCGCCATGAAGTCGATCTCCGCGTCCGTCATCGGAACGAAACCCCAGTTCTTCTCCCATGCCTTGTTGTACAGATCCCGGAGTCGCTCGAGTTCGCCCTCGAAGTTATCCATGTCGATGGTCCGGGTTCGTACCCCAAGTCGTTTTTCGAGCTTCTTCTCCAGCTTCACGAGCTTTTCGGGGGCATCGCTGTGCGACAGGTGGTAGCCGATCAGGCTCTGGACCTCCTCGAATCCGGCACCCGTGATCAGGTCGACGTAGTACTCGGGGTTGTAGGGCATCATCACCGTCGGTGGACGGTCGAAGCCCAGCGTCAGTAACCCTGCCATCTCGTTCAACGAGAAGGAAGCAGGGCCGCGCATCGTTTCCAGGCGCCGCTCCCTCAGCCACTCCGCCGTCCTGTCGAACAGGGCCGCGGCCACCTCCGGGTCATTCACGCACTCGAAGTATCCGAAAAACCCGACGGGCTCATCGTGGTAGGCCACGTGGTTTCGGTTGTTGATCGCAGCAATCCGCCCGACGGGTCGGCCGTCCCGGAAGGCGACGAACGGCTGGACCTCGGAATGTGTGTGGAATGGGTGCTTCTTCTTGTTGAACGCCGTCTTGACGTCCCGAATCAGCGGCGCGACCCAGTTCGGGTCTCCATCGTAGATCTGATACGGTAGCTGGACGAAGTGCTTGAAGGTCTTGCGGTCGTCAGCCGGTCTGACCTCGATGCCATCGCCCCGGTCGCTCACAGGACTCCGTACTTCTTGCCCGCCTGCTCGAGGATATCGAGAACGAAGTCGAGTTGCTCATCCGTGTGTGTAGCCATGAAGCTGGTGCGCAGTCGGCAGCCTCCCTCGGGCACGGCAGGAGGAACGACGGGGTTCGTGAACACGCCGGCATCCAGCGCATGGCGCCACACCTGGAACGTGACGTCCATCGGGCCGATCAGCAGCGGAATGATTGGCGTCTGCGTCGGACCGATCTCGTAGCCCATCGCCGTGAGCTCGGCCATCATTCTATGCGTGACCTCCCACAGCCGGGTACGACGTTCTGGCTCATCGCGGATGATCTGCAGTGCCGCACGAACGGTCGCCACGGCGGATGGCGGCATACTCGCACTGAAGATCTGCGTTCGTGCGTGGTTGCGGAGATAATGGATCACGACATCGTCGCCGGCGACGAAACCGCCGATGGAGGCAAGCGATTTCGAGAATGTGCCCGTGATCAGGTCGACCTCATCCGTCATGCCCCAGTGTGCCGCCGTGCCCTCGCCGTGCGGGCCCAGGACACCAAGAGAATGCGCGTCATCGACGAGCAGCGCCGCGTCGTATTTCTTCACAAGCGGCACGAGATCCGGCAGATTGACGATGTCGCCTTCCATGCTGTACACCCCGTCCACGACGACCAGCTTGCCTCGGTCCGGATCGGTGGCCTCCAGCAGGTTCTCGAGATGCGAATAGTCTTCGTGGCGGAAGCGCTCCGTCTGGCCGAAGCTGAGACGCGCACCGTCCTGGAGACAGGCGTGGCCTAACTTGTCCAGGTATACCGTATCACCACGTCCGACCAGCGCACTGATCGCTCCGAGATTGGTCTGGTATCCCGTACTGAAGACGAGGGCGGCTTCCTTCCCGGTGAAATCGGCCAGCTCCTCTTCGAGCAGATCGTGTATGTCGAGATTCCCGTTCAGAAAACGACTGCCCGTGTTGCCGCTGCCGTAGACCTCCAGCGCCTCCCGTGCCGCTTCGAGGACGAGAGGGTGGTGGGTCAGCCCCATGTAGTTATTGGAACCGATCATCACCTTCCGGTGGCCATCAATGACGACCTCCGTGTCCTGCGATTCCGTAATCCTCTGGAAGTACGGATACATTCCGACGGCTTGAGCTTCGCGAGCCCTGGTGAATGCAGCGCACTTATCGAACAGGTGCATCCGGTGCGTCCTCCGGAGGGGTTCTCGTGGGTGGAATCCCACGAATCATGAACATCGACTCGAGCGCAGAAAGCTACCCGAGCGCATCTGGCGCGGCAAGAAAGGGCTGCGTTGAGTTTTCGTTGAATCCTTGGGTACATCCTCGCCTGCGGGCTGCGAGCCCACAGTCCGCGAACCTGTCACGAGGTCGGTACGATGTACGATCAGATCCCGGAATCCGAGTCCGACTGGGTGCTCCGCTCACTTGATCTCACGCTTCGTACGATCGCCTGCCTCGCGGAGGCGGCTACCAGAGCGAACGGCCGAACGGTCGTATCCGTAGTCCGAGACCTCGCAGACCAGGCGATCATCTGGGCGGACCTGATCGACGCAGCGCCCCTGGTTGAGCTTGATGGCGCTTCGCCGAATCAAGCTGAAATCGAGGCTGCGATGCTCGTCGCGCGCAGTACGGCGGGGCTGGCTGCCAGATACCGCTCGAGCCGGGCCCGGTTCGGTCCGGAGGTCAGCCGCGCGTTGACCTGCTGCACAGCGGATCTCGATGCGCACGGACGCTGGGCAGCCGAAAACCTGCGCAAGATGGAAGTTGCAGGATTCGCTGAGCGGCTCAGGACTACCTGGTCTGGACTTCCTTCCCGGCAGGAGTTCCTCGGTCCGTATTCCGTTCTGAGCACACACCGCGAGACCGGGCGCCCGATTCCGGCTGCGCCTCCTTGCCCGGCGAGCGGAGAGGGAGCATCCTCCGCGGCGTGAACAGGCACGCGAATCGTCGATACCCGGAACACCTGGTCGCCATGCTGGCGATCGTCTGCGCACTCGGAACTTCCGCGTGCGCATCCGGCTCGAGTGGCGGCGCGGTCCCGGCACCCGGCCCGGCTCCAGCCCTCGAGCCGGCATCCATCGACTCGGCATTCGATGCCGATGCGCAACGCGACGCGGCCCTGAAGGACGCCGAGGACCTGCGAGTGGTGGCAGCCGAGGCGCGAGCCGCCAATTCGGGTCGCCCCCGCTCCATCCTCCCCTTCGGCGTGACATGGGCTCCGGTCCCTGAGGAGGGGTCAGCGTTCGGAATCCGGGTGCTCGAGCGACCGTCGGGACGTCGGCCGACAGCGCTGCAGGGAGAATTCGCCGGACTTCCGATCCGATTCGGAAAGCTCGACGGCGCCTGGTTTGGCCTCGCAGCCGTCCCGATCGACACCGGACCCGACCAGGAACTCGTCCTCAGATTCGACTTCGAGGACGGAACGACGCACGAGCAGAAGCTGCCGATCATCGTGAAATCGCGAAGTTTCGCATCCTCGCAATTGAGCGTGGCTCCAAAGTACTCCTCACCGTCCGCCGAGGCCCTCGAGCGTATCGGTCGCGAACGGACACTCATCCGGTCCGTCCTGGATACTGCCAGCGCGGAGTGGTTGATCGATACCGAGTTCCGGGCCCCGCGGCCGATGACGATCACGAGTCCGTACGGGCAGGCTCGCCTGTTCAACGGCGAGCTTCGAAGCCGCCACACCGGCCTCGATCTCAAGGGGGCGGACGGCGACCCGGTGCGGGCAGCCGCTCGCGGGCGAGTGATGATCGCCCAGGACCTGTATTTCTCGGGCAACGGTGTCTATCTCGATCATGGACGCGGCGTCTACACCGGCTATTTTCACCTGTCGCGAATTCTCGTTGACGTGGGAGAAATGGTCGAGGCCGGACAGCTCATTGGAGAGGTCGGGTCCACGGGTCGGGTCACAGGTCCGCATCTGCACTGGTCACTGTGGGTGGCCGGAAACAGCCTGGACGCCGGAAGCCTGCTCGAGATGACGGTGCCGCTCGAGGAGAGTACCCCCTGACATGCCTCGCGCCGGCTTGCCGCCATTCCAGACGCAGAGCAGTTTGATGCTCCATTCTCACCCCCACGGCGAAGCGTAATGACAAGGATTGCACTTGTTCTCGGCGGAGGTGTCTCGCTCGGATCCTATATCGGCGGGGCAGTGACCGAGATTCTGACCGCACTGTCTCGAACCGATGCCCGGGAGCCCGTGCAACTGCACGTGATCACCGGGGGCTCGGCCGGCGCCCTGAATGCGGGTCTCGCAGCCCGGGCCCTGGCCGTGAACCCGAATGTCGTCCCGTGGATCGAGAAGGCGTGGGTAGACGCGGCGGACGCTCAGTATCTCCTGAATCCGCAGCGGAAGAACCGGGTCGGAGCGCTGGACGCCGGGGTGCTGGAGGATCTCTCCAGCGCATTGATCTCCGCGGACCCCGCCTCGGACGACGGACCGTCGAGGGCGCTTGGGTCGCCGCTCCGGGTCGGAATCACGCTCTCAAGCCTGCATGGGATCCGCTACGACTATCGGTATGGATTCCTCAACGTCCCGGATCGCGCGTTCGGCACACGGACCTATTCCGACTGGATCGATTTCGAGCTGCCTGCGGGCACCGGAGCGGCCGACGACGTGTGGGAGCGAATCCGGGATGCCGTGGTTGCTTCCGCAGCGTTTCCGTTCGCGTTCCCTCCGCGCCGCCTCACCCGAAGAAGAAGCGAGTATCCGGGAGCGCGTCTTCCCGGCGGGGCGGACGATCCACTGGACATGTGGTACGTGGATGGTGGCCTGTTCGACGCGGCTCCGCTCGGACTGGCCAAGGACCTGGTGGAGCGTGAACCGGGATACCGTGACCAGGACTGGCGGTACATCGTCGTTGAGCCGTCGCTGCGCAGCACGGGAACCGAGTCTGGCCTCGCCGCGAGCGATCCGGACTCCGTATCGGGCCTCACGGAGAACCTCGCGAGGGCTGTCCTGGGTCAGGGCGCCGCCAAGGACTGGATCCGGGCAAATCGGGTGAATGCCCGACTGGAAATTCTGGGCGCGCTGCTCGAACGCCTGCCCGAGATGGACGACCGGATTACCGATCCGGAGGAAGTCGTGCTCGGCCGGTACATCGGTGAGCTCGCCGAGCGGGTCGCCGAGATG
>JBDGUY010000104.1:0-8626 GCA_039585935.1 Gemmatimonadota bacterium | reverse complement strand
TGGCCAAGTCCATCAGCCAGTTCAGCGATCTCGGCGGGAGAGGAAGCCAGGGCCTCGAGTTGCTCCGGCCAATTCTCCGGGTACTGGTCGGCGAACGCCGGGCACCAGGGCTTCACATGGCACCAGCTGCATTGTCTTCCGGGACTGGGCTCGAACGCCTGGTCCTGGATCGCCTGCGCGGTATCCAGAACGAGGCGTCGAACGGAATCGACTTCGGCAGGGGACCTCCGCGAAACCCTCCATTCCGTGTCTGACGGAACGTGGACGAGTGACAGCGACTCCACCTCCCGCTCGAGTTTTTCCTCCGCGGCGATCTGGTACAGAGTCAGCTGTTGTGATTCCTGCGCCTTGTCCCGCAGAAAGAACTTCCCGGTCTTATAGTCGGTGATTCGCACGGCTCCGTCGTCACCGACGTCCACCCGGTCCAGGATCGAGATCATGGGTACATCATCGATGGAGTACTGCAGGGCCAGCTCGACGGCGAGCGCAGGCTGGAAGTCCGCTGCGTGCGAACTGTACCACGACTGCAGCACCGCGTGTCCATCTGCCCGGGCGCCCTCGAATTCCTGCGGAGTGCCGTACGCGGTTCGATCGAGTTCCGAGTCGAACGAATCGAGGACGTCCTGCAGCGGTGCCGGCGCGGCGATCCGATTGCGGTAGAATGTCTCGAGCCCCGCGTGCACGGCCGAACCGAAAGTGAGGGGCGGGCTCGGGGGCTCCTTCCGCCCGTCCACATAGCGCAGCTTCCATCTCTGTGGGCAGGCCTGGAACGTACTGATCTGCGTCTGACTGAGACGTCTCATCGAGCCCTTCCTGGATCGAGTCCGCGGCTTGTACCCGGTAACATACGAACGGAGGTTGCGGTGCCGCTCGCGCCGGTGCACGATCGCGGGACGGCAGTGCGGTTCGGACGCCGGCACGGGCGCGTCCGGCCAGTACGGGTGGCTTCCCCGCGAATGGACGACAAAGAGCATGACCGGCATGGTTGACAGGACCTTTGTTCGGCTCGGATGGGCGATTCTCTCGTTTCTGGTCCTCGGGTTTCTCTTGCTGATGGTGAACCAGACGGCGGACTTCGTCGACCTGGTCTCCACCGGTTGGAGTCCGGAGGCCGGCAGGATCACACTCTGGGTCCTGATCGGGGCCTGGGTCCTGTTGCTGATCGTGCCGGCCGCGCTGTTGCTGAGACTCCCCGAACCCCTGGTGCCTCCGGAGGTGGACGAAGGACCCGAATTCGAGGCATACCTGACCGGCCTGCGTCGCAGACTTGAAGGGAACCCGAGACTGGATGGCCTGCCTCTCGGATCGCGGGAGGAGATCGAGACCGCTCTCTCATCGCTGTCCGGTGAGGCGGACCGCGAAATCCAGGCAGTTTCGGGAGGGGTATTCCTGTCGACCGCCATTTCGCAGAGCGGCCGCCTCGATGCGTTCCTCGTTCTCGGAGCCTTGATGCGCCTCGTGTGGCGTGTGTCTCATGTCTACTGGCAGCGACCGACGATCCGGGACATGGGCAAGCTGTACGTGAACGTTGCCGGGACGGCTTTCGTGGCGGCTGAGCTGGACGATGTGGACGTAGCCACGCAGGTCGAGCCGATCGTTTCCAGCGTCGTGGGAGCAGGGGTTTCAGCGATACCCGGATTCCAGGTCGCGACCGCAATCCTGGTGAATTCCGTGCTGACCGGTACGGCCAACGGATTCCTGTCCCTGCGGGTGGGCGTCATCACCAAGCGCTATTGTTGTGCCATGGTACGGCCCCCCAAACGAAGCATGCGTCAGGCGGCCGCCGTGGAAGCCGCGGGAATGCTGGGGGGAATCGTGGTTCAGGGTACCAGGACCCTGGCAAAAGCCATGGCGGATGCGACAGTGGATCGAACCAAGTCCGCGGTCACCGGGACCGGAAAGGTCGTTCGCCAGACCGGCAGTGCGGCCGTGGACCTGGGAACGGACTTCGTCGATGTCGGGACGGGAGCGATCACCGATCTCGGCAGGGGAGTCGGCAGAGGAGTGCGTGGAGCGAGCGATGCCGTGAGCGATGCTACACTTTCGTTGCTCGAGGCCATGGGCTTGGCGAAGAGGCGGCGCGGGCCTGAGGAGCCGGACGGATCAGAGACGGTACCCGCTCCGGAGCCGGGTGATGATGCGTGATCGAGCTCGGTTCAGCTCGTGGAGACCATGGTTTCGCTTGGAGCCGGTACGAGGAGCGGGGCGTAGACGTAGCGTCGATTCGGGTGCTGGTGCACCGATCCCGAGCGTCGCGCGAAGGCCGGGGATGGACATCCCGGGCATGGCCGTTAATCCCATGCCGACCGTTCCGGCTGACGCTACCAGGAAGACGAGCAGGAAGATCGAGAGAGAGCCTCGCTCCGCCTGTGGTCGCCGCTGGTGTGCGTGATCGGACTTCGCTCGGGAACCGGAATCCGTCGCACGCTGCTGAAAATCGCAGTCGTTGCAGTACCTCAAACCCGAAGGCACGGGTCCGCCGCAGATTTTGCACGTGGAGTCGCTCAACGCGCTCTCCTTTTGGTTTGTGGGCGCCGCTACCCCGAGTGGCAAAACTCGTACCCTCACGGAAGGAGCTGGAAGCCGAATCGAACAGGAATCATAAAGAGCTTATTCACAATTTCTTGCGTTGTGCTGTCTCAAGTAAATAGTGACAATAGAAATCCGTTGGATCTCCGTCCTCGACTGCACATTCTGCTCATTGACGCAATGAACCACGCGAAACGCCTCGCTCGGGCGATGTGGGAATGAATCGATGCAGGGCCGCGTCTAATCTCTCGACAGCAGCAGCTCCGCGAGCGGGGCGTGCGGAATACGGCCGGATCGGTCGTGGAATCGGGAGGACACAATGGGAACGTGGGGAAACGGCACCGGTGGAGTCAGGATCAGTGGTGCGATCGTGTTGGCAGGCCTGGCTGCTTTCGGCCTGGCGGCCTGCGGCGCAGAGGATGCGCCGACCGAGCCAGTCGGTGGAGCGGTGGTCAGTGATGAGTTACTGGCGAACGCGGACCTCGGAAGCGCGATCAGTGGATTGACGGAGTCGCTCGGTCTGAGCGACGAGCAGCTTGCAGCGATCCAGGTTCTGACAGCGCGGAACCAGGGCGAGGAACCGGTGGCTGGCGCGGCATGGTATGTTGCCGCGGACTTGCAGGAGATCCTCACCAGCGACCAGATCGCGGAGCTCGACAGTCAGATTCGGGCCGCGCGGGATCGCGTCCGTATGGAGCGGGGTGAGCGGTCGGCGTCCCGGGAAGACGCGGGCACCGAGTCGAGGTCCCGCGTGCGATCCTCCCGCGGGATGTCACACCGTGGACATGGGTGGGCATGGCTGGACCTCACGGAACAGCAGCAGGAGCAAGTCAGGGCGATTCTGGAATCACACCGTGCGGAGATCGAGGCATTGCGCGAGGAGTTCGGTGGCAGTGATCTGTCGCGTGACGAGATGCGGGCCCGGTCAGAAGCGGTTCGCGAGGCGATCCGTAGCGAGATCGAGGCGTTGCTCACCCGGGAACAACGCGACCGGCTGCTTGAGCGTGATGCTGAATTGGGAGAACGCCGTGAATCCGTGATGGAGCAGCGCGAGCAAGCCAGGCAACGTCGTGCGGCGGAGCACGCCGCGATGGTCGATGCGCTGGCGCTGACGGACGCGCAGATTGAACAGGTGGATGCGCTGCGCGAGAACCGTGGTGCGCACAGAGAGGCGTTCGGAGAGATCCTGACCGACGAACAGCAGGAAGTCGTCACCCTCCACCGGGCGCTGATTGCATACCGATTCCGGGGGGCGGGCCCTGAGGGCCGTGGTCGTGGAGCCGGTCGGCGCGGCGGCGGTGAGGGCCAGTTTGGCGGCACCCGGATACACGGAGCAACAGGCACCTGACGGGAACAACAGGCGTCCCGCTGCGAGAGGCTCAGGCCTGCGTGGCGGGGACGTCTGCGAGTCTGACTCGAGGAAGAACGCGTGTCGTCTATGCCCGAGAGAGTACCCGTATCCGATTCCGCGCCGCCCGACGAGATGCTTGTCGCCGGGGCGCGCGCGGGGGACGAGCGGGCATTCGCGGCGATCGTGGATCGCTACGAAGCGAGGGTTTCGGCGACGGTCGTGAGTATGCTCGGACCCGGTGATGAAGCGGAAGACGTGGGCCAGGAAACGTTCATCAGACTGTATCGATACCTGGATCGGTATCGGGGTGACGCGTCGCTTGGCACGTACCTGACGCGGATCGCAATGAACCTCTCGTTGACCGCACTGCGCAAACGAAAGAGGTGGTTCGCACGATTCGTGTCTGTCGAATCGACACCTGGCGGAGAGCTGGATCATGGCCGGGTGCCCGCCGGGCCGGGACTCGAAAGGCTCGCGGTGGACTCCGACGACGGACCGTTGGGACACCTTGAGCGAAAAGAGCGGAGACACAAGGTGCAGCAGGCGCTGGCCGATCTGAATCCTGATCACAGGGCGGTGGTTGTGCTCCGCTGGATCGATGGGCTCAGTACGAAGGAAGCTGCCGCGACGTTGGGAATACCCGAGGGAACGGTGATGTCGCGGCTGTCGCGAGCGATGGATCGACTCGCCGTGACGTTGAAGGATGAATACGGGAGTTCGAGGGGAGATCACGATGCGGGATGAAGAACGGTTGATCCGGTCCCTGGACGGAGATTTGAGCGAGTCGGAGGCGAACGCACTGCGCGAGCGACTCCTGGCCGACCGCGAGCTCGCTGTCCGACGGGATGTATGGGATTCCGTGCGCGAAGAGCTCGATGCCTACAGACCGGGATTCGAGCCGGGATTCCGGGATCGCGTGATGGCTCGCGTGGGAGCACTGCCGGGAGAAGATCAACATGCGGCGCGCGGCGATCAGCCGCGAATGGAATCGCTGTATCTCCACATGCAGCGGGCTTTTCCGCGTCTCGCGGCTGCCTGCCTGATCGGAGTCGTGGCCCTTGGCATCTACAGCCTGGTCGGAGATGCCGGCCTGGCGAATTCGGCGGTCGAGGCACTGTTGGGTATCCCCGGCGAGACGCTGGAAACGGCGTTCGCGCTGGGGAACGTTTGACGACATGAGAGAGGCGCTACGATGACGGCGAGCACCAAGTCGGCCCTGATGCTGTTCTCGACGCTGCTGATCGGTGTGCTTCTCGGCAGCCTGATCACCGGCGCCGTCAACAACCGACGGATGCGCAGTCTCGCGGAAATGAGGAGCGCCCGGGGTCTCGCCATCCGTTTCGAAGAAATGGTGAGGCCGGAGAGCGAGGAGCAGCGGGAGGCGATCCGGGCCATCCTGGATGAGGCTGCTCCGGAATTCGCGGCAGTGATGCTCGAGTCGCGAGAACGAATGCGAGCATTGAGGGATTCCGTGCTTGCGGAGCTGGATCCACTGCTGACCGAGGAGCAGCGGGAACGCCTCGAAGAGGGGATGCGCATTGGGCCCCGAGGAGCGCCCGGTGGACCGCGACCGGACGACGACCGGCGGCACAGGCGTCCACGCCCGGAAGGGAACCGGGATCCCGGGATTCCTCCGCCCGCGGGCAACGATGGGGCACCCCCAAAGCCTCCCATGGGTGAAGGAGCCCGCTGAGTGGGTGAAGGAGCCCTCTGAGGGCACAGCCGAGAGCGTTCGCCATTCCGGGGTAATCCGACCGGTACCTCCAGCACTGAGCACGCCGTCCGCCCCCCGATCACGTATGTTTATCAGCTGGGAGATCGGTTAATCGGGGTAGCGGAACGAATCCTGCCATCCGATCATACTGAGCTTGAATTCAAGGGTCGAATTCGTGGCACATGTCACGGGAACGGGCCCCGGGCCGGTTCATGCGCATGAGCCGGCCGATTGTACCTCGGGAGACGATCGTGAGCGGTTCTTCATTTCGCACGTTGTCCATATTGCTGACGAGTGTCGGAGTCGGCCTCGTCCTTCATGCGTGTAAGCCCGATACGCCGACGGGCCCCGATGACAATCGGCGTCCAACTGCGGCCATCAGGTCGCCGGGTAATGGTACGAGCTTCCTGCAGAGCGAGTCGGTCTCGTTCGAGGGGAGCGCGACGGATCCCGAGGATGGACTGCTTACCGGTTCGTTCCTGGTCTGGACCTCGTCGATCGACGGGCAGATCGGATTGGGCCTCCAGTTCTCACGGAGCGATTTGTCCATTGGCACGCACACGATCCGACTCGTCGCCACCGATACCGAGGGCGCCGCAGACACCGCGACGGTATCGATCGGCGTTGGCGGAGTGCCAAACCAGGATCCGACGGCATCGTTCTCGTTCAGCTGCTCGAATCTTACCTGCTCCTTCACCGACGGCAGTGCGGATCCGGACGGAACGGTCGTGGCCTGGTCGTGGCAGTTCGGAGACGGCGGAACGTCAGGCCTGAAAGACCCGCAGCACACGTTCGCGACCGCCGGAGTATTCGATGTCACGCTCACCGTGACCGACGATGGCGGCGCGACAGACGACGTCATGCGGCAGGTCAGCGTCAATCCGCAGAATCAGGGACCCACCGCGTCGTTCTCCGTGGAGTGTGATCTCCTGTCGTGCGACTTCACCGACGCCAGCACCGACTCAGACGGTACGGTCGAAGCCTGGAGCTGGGACTTCGGAGACGGTGCGACGTCAGACCAGAGGAATCCGCAGCATACTTACGCGGCCGGCGGCACCTACTCGGTCACGCTGGAAGTGACTGACAATAACGGGGGTACCGGACAGGCTGCTCAGCAGGTAACGGCGAACGAGAAGCCGCTGGCCGACTTCAGCTTCCTGTGCGACGGGCGGGTCTGCCAGTTCGCGGATCAGAGTACCGATCCGGATGGTTCGATCATCGCCCGGAGCTGGACCTTCGGGGATGGGGCGAGCTCGTCTCAAACGAATCCGTCGCATACGTACTCGGCGGACGGGAATTACGACGTCCGTCTGATCGTCACCGACAATGCGAGCGCAAAAGACACGATCGTGAGGGACGTCGGGGCGGTGCAGCCAAATCAGCCCCCGGTAGCTGCGTTCAGCAACTCCTGCCCGGATCTCAGTTGTGAGTTCACGGACGAAAGCACTGACGCCGACGGAACTGTCGAGGAGTGGCAGTGGAACTTCGGAGACGGGTCGACATCGACCGCCCAGAATCCGTCGCACACCTACGCATCCGAAGCGACGTATACCGTGACCCTGACCGTCACTGACGATGACGGGGCACCATCCGACCCGGCCGCGACGCGTGAGATCAGCGTCTCCCCGGCGAACCAGGGTCCGACGGCGGATTTCGCCTTCAGCTGCGTGAACCTGGTATGCCAGTTTACGGACGGGAGTGATGACCCGGACGGGACAATTGCCAGCCGATCGTGGGATTTCGGTGATGGTAACGGCTCGACCCAGACGAATCCTCAGCACGCGTTCGCGTCGAAGGGCGAGTATACGGTCAAGCTCGATGTGACGGACAATGACGGCGCAACCGGACAGATCTCGAAGCCCGTGTCCGTGAACACGACGCCGGCCGCATCGATCCTGCAGCCGCCGAACGGGGCGATTTTCAACAAGGGCGCCACCGTCCAGTTCCAGGGGACTGCGAACGATGCGGACGGGGACGGGCTGACGCTGGCCTGGGAGTCGAGCCTCGACGGGACCCTGTCAGGAGTGGCGAGCTTCACTCGCTCCAACCTGAGCGTGGGCGTTCATGTCATCTCGTTCATCGCCAGCGACGGGACGGCCGCCGACACGGCACAGAGATCGATCACAATCGTCAACCAGGCTCCGACGGCTGCGATCACGGCACCGGCGGGTGGCTCCGTATTCAATCTCGGTTCGCCGGTGGGCTTCAGTGGATCGGGCACGGATCCCGAAGATGGAACGCTGAGCGGTGCCGCTCTGGCGTGGGATTCGAGTCTCGATGGTGACATCGGTTTCGGCGTTTCGTTCTCGCTGTCGAATCTGTCGGCCGGCAGCCACGTGATTCGCCTGGTGGTGACGGATACTGACGGCGCCTCCGACACGGCGACGGTGTCAATTCGGATCAACGCGCCGCCGACCGCGACGATCACCGATCCGGCTGACGGCAGCTCCTTCACGGTCGGCACGAATGTGTCGTTCCGGGGCACAGGTGAGGATGCGGAGGATGGTTCCCTCAGTGGCACTGAACTCGTCTGGAGCTCGAGCCTGGATGGTGTCTTCGGGTCCGGGAGCCCCACCAACGAAAACGGACTGACTGTCGGGGAGCACCTGATCACGTTCATCGCGACCGACTCTGATGGGGCGACGGGAACAGACCAGATCACGGTGACGATCACGGCGGCCGTCAACCAGGCGCCGACGGCGACGATCTCGGCGCCGTCGCAGGACACGACAGTGACGCAGGGAGATGCCGTGACCTTCACGGGCACGGGATCGGACCCCGAGGACGGCCCCCTGACCGGTGCCTCTTTGCAGTGGGAATCGAGCCTGGACGGCAACATCGGGAGCGGGGTGTCGTTCGGAAAGTCGGACTTCACCCTCGGGACGCACACGATCCGCCTGATCGCCACGGACTCGCAAGCTGCCGCAGACACCGCGGCGGTGAGCGTGACGGTGTCTGCGCCGGCGAACCAGGCGCCGACGGCGACGATCTCGGCGCCGTCGCAGGACACGACAGTGACGCAGGGAGAAGCC
>JBDGUY010000103.1:0-6465 GCA_039585935.1 Gemmatimonadota bacterium | reverse complement strand
TTCTACGCAGCTCCGCTCGACGAGTGCCTCGTGGACGGTGAACAGGTCGAACCACAGCCAGGCGGCTTCTACGGCGGCTGGATCACGAGTGACATCGCCGGTCCATTCAAGGGCGGACCGGGCACGACGGGGTGGTGAGGCGTCAGGTAGCGTCCTGTTCTCCCATCCCGTGCAAGGACAGGTTCGCAGCCGGCAATGCGGCCCACCGCACGCGCCACGAGACCCACCCGGATGGGAGGACATGAGAGACCAGGCCGCTGACGTGCTGATCGTAGGAGCCGGGCTAGCTGGGCTGACCTGCGCCCGCGAGCTGTTGCGCGCCGGGCTCACGCCCCTGGTGATCGAAGCCGCCGACTGCGTCGGTGGCAGGGTGCAGACGGATGCCGTGGACGGCTTCCTGCTCGACCGCGGCTTCCAGGTCCTGCTCACCGCGTATCCGACGACGCGCCAGGTCCTCGATTACGACCGACTGGATCTCCGCCCGTTCGAACCCGGTGCCCTGGTGCGTGTCGATGGGGAATTTCGCCGAATTGTGGACCCTTTTCGACGACCGGGCGCGGTTCTTGAGACCCTCAGTGCTCCTGTCGGGACATTCGGCGATAAGCTGCGTGTCGCTCGCCTCGCACTCTCACTCCGCCGGGACTCCGTGGAAGAGATTCTCGCCCGGGACGAGTCCACAACCCGCGACCGGCTCCAGGCACTCGGTTTCAGTCCGAAGATGATCGAAGTCTTCTTCCGTCCATTTCTCGGCGGCGTGTTTCTCGACGCGGACCTCACGACGTCGAGCCGCATGTTCGAGTTCGTGTTCAAGATGTTCGGTGCCGGGCCAGTGGCCGTGCCGGCAGCCGGGATGGGAGCCATATCCGGTCAGTTGGCTGGCGATCTCCGATCGGGCAGCATACGCACGGGCGCGCCCGTTGCTTCCGTTACTCGTGACAGCGTGACGCTGGAATCAGGAGAGCGCCTGAACGGCAACGCGGTGGTCGTCGCGACTGACGGGCGCACCGCTAGGCGCCTCGCGAATCCAGGGGACATTCCGCCGTTCCGCCCTGCGCTGTGCTGGTACTTCGAAGCAGTCGAGGCCCCGGTGGAGGAAGGAATTCTCATCCTTGACGGCGACGGGCACGGACCTGTGACAAATCTGGCGGTGATGAGCCAGGTGGCCGATACGTACGCTCCTTCCGGGCGCCAACTCATTTCTGCTACGGTCTTGGGCGCTTCCCGCCCAAGTACGGAGCTTCTGGGCGGCATACGGTCGCAGATGCGGAAGTGGTTCGGCGGGCAGGTCGACGGATGGCGCGAGATCGAATTCTACGACATCGACGCGGCTCTTCCGGACCAGTCTCCAGGGCAGGGAGGAGTATGTGCGCGGCCCACGCGCACGGAAGACGGGCTGCACGTGTGCGGAGATCACCGGGTGCACGGCTCGATCGAAGGGGCGATTCAGTCTGGATTGCTCGCGGCGGAGCAAGTCATCGAGCGCCTGGCGCACGGCCTTGATTGAGGATCCGACCGAATTATCCGCTAGCTGACCACCGCCCCCAAAGACTCGGGCCCGCCTGCCCGAGGAATCTCCCGTCTGGTGATTCCCCAGCCACGCCGAAAGCACGAGATCGCTCTGTCCTGGACTGATGTCTGCCGTTGTCGATATACGATTTTAGACATACGGTTGACATCCAATGAAGCACTGCCTATTATGGCAATCAGAGACTATCATTCAGAACCCGGGGAAAACCAACGTAGGAGGTACGAATGACGACCACGTTCAAAGCGCTCTCGCTCGTAGCCGCGTTCGCGCTCAGCGCAGCCGCCTGCAGCGACAACGCCACCGGTCCGGAGTCGGACCCGGCGTTCGTAAAGGGCGGGAATCCTCAACCCAGCCTTCCGACGATCGTTGACATCGTCGTGACGGACGACGGCGAGTTCGACGTCCTGCAGACGGTCGTAATTCGCTCCGGCCTGGCCGGCGTTCTGTCGGGGGACCGACCGTTCACGGTGTTCGCTCCGACCGACGCGGCTTTCGGTGACCTGTTCACCTTCCTCGGGGTTCCGGGCGACACACCCGAAGAGCAGGCTGACAACGCCTGTCCCGAGGCCACTGGCTGCCCTGACTTCGTGGTTACGACAGTGCTGTATCACGTAGTGAACGGACGGCGATATTCGAACAGCGTTCTCTCGGCGAAGCAGCTGAAGACCCAGATCGGCGACTTCCTGTACCCGAATGGAGCCAGCCTGGACACGAGCTGCGGTAACAACGCCAACATCATCACCGACGTTCCTGGCGGGACGTTCGACATTCTCGCGAGCAACGGTGTGATTCACGTGATCGATGAGGTTCTGCTGCCGAAAGAGGTATGCGACGCCCTGTAGCAGACCCTGAGGACAATGCGTGGCCCTGAGGCCACAACTTTCCCGCCTCGGCGCCTGGCGACCGGACACCGATCCGCCGCCAGGCGCCTTCGCGTTTCGGGCCGGCTACTGCTCGATCCGGACCAGCACCCCGCAGGCATCCCTGGCTCCGCCCGCGCAGCCGGGTTCGAGTTCGTTCTCCTGGTCGCAGTAGGTGTCCGTGCCCGAGTGAATGACCAGGGAACTGCCGTCCGCGTCGAACACGCTCATTCGACCGGGAGACAGTGTGAACCGGGTGCTCGTCGTGCTCAACCTGCCGATACCGTCAGTGACCTCGATATTCAGGAGGTCGCCACCGTGGAACGGGTGGTTGAAGTCGGGAGCGTCGGGAGCGGACTCGCCGAACGGTCCTGGATCGTGGTGCCCACCCGCCGCGCCGCACGGTTCGCACGCGGCGGTCTCGTGCACGTGCACGGCGTGTCGGCCGTCCGACAGCCCGCTCACCTCGAGTGAGATATCTACGAGCTTGATGCCCTCCGCAGAGGGTCGCTCGCGGAAGATGGCGGTGCCTGTGATTTCCGCATCGCTGCAGCTGTGGATCTCGGCCCGTGCCACGGGCGCATCGGCGATCGTCGCGTCACCGGGGCTACAGCCACAGATCCCGACCCAGACAGCCGCCGGCACGACTGCCCTGAAGATCGCAGCACTACGAATCCCTCTCCCGCACCCTCGCGGCTCAAATCTCGGCATGGTGTCTCCATCGGTTCCGGGTTGAATAATACTCGTCTGCGCTCCGGCACCAGGCGTCCCGCGTCGGATCTCCTTGACCGACTGCCGGTACACCACCCCCCCTCTCTTCCAGTCCTCGCAGCATGAAGTCCACGCACGCCTCGTCGCGGCCGAGGAACTCCGGTGGCGAAATTCCCTTTCGGTCGTACATTCCGGCGGCGAGCATGCGGATCGCCACCGTGGCGGTGTAGCCGGTCGTGCGGGCCATCGAGTGCGTGTCTGTCTCCCCTTCGACGATGACCTGCATGACTGTGGGATCGGCCTCACCCGGCTTCAGCTTCCACTTCGGAGACAGCAGCTTCGCCGTGAAGTCGAGAGGACGAATCTGCACTCCGTTGGTCTCGATCGGATCCTGGCTGAACAGGCCGGTGGTGCATCACGGACATCTTCTCGATGTGACCTTGGTAGCGCAGCGTCTTCTCCTTCATGTTCGCACTCAGTCTGTTCAACGCATGCTTATCGATGTCTGCCACAGTAACATCGAACTCCCGATCCCTCGCGAGGTCGATCGCCATCGGCCCGCCGACGAGTCTCGCTCCGAGGATTGCGACTTTCATTTCCACTCCCTGAATGCGCACCGGATTCGCCGGGTCACATAGTCCCGTTCTCGCCCGGGACTGTCCCGAGTCAAGCAACCTACCCCCGAGACCTTGGTGGCAGGAGGGGTTGTGCACAGTGGCCCGCCGCAGGATGGCGGTCGGACCGATTCGCTGCAGGCTTTCCGTCCGGCCGTCAGGACGTGTCGCGAGACCGTGCGATCGCCCTGATTCTCGCATTCCAGGCCGTGGCGAAGATATAGTCCCCGGCCGGAGCACTCAGCCTGATAAACGGAGAACCTCCTCGAAACGCGCATGAACGAACGGGAATCTCTCCACTCCCTCGCGGAGCAAATGGGTGTGTACACCCACTACGTGGATGGCCTCGACCGGGCGGTCACGGTGGGTCCGGAAACGCTCGTCCGCGTCTGTGCCTCGCTCGGAGCGCCCATCACGAAGCCGGCCGAAGCGGCCGAGGCGCTCCGGGCCTGGAAGGCGAGGGACGCGGGGCTCGTGCCGCCGGTGCTGGTTGCCTGGGATGGGGTCCTGCCTCGTGTTCCGCTCTTCGGGTCAGCGGCCGCTCACGCCGAGGTTCGACTCGAGACCGGTGATGTGCACCCGCTCGAAATCGCCTCTGGCGAGATTCGATCGGGTTCCCCCCTCCCGCTCGGCTACCACGTCCTCACGATCGAGTCCGCTGGTGAGATCGCTACCAGCCATATCATCTCCGCGCCGGAACAGGCGTGGCGGAGGCCCGGTTCGCGCCGCAGCTGGGGCGTAGGTGCGCAGCTTGCCGCCCTCCGTTCGGCTCGCAGCCGTTCAGTGGGCGATCTCCGGGATCTCGAGTCCACCTGCCGCTGGGCGGGAGAACGGGGAGCCGACGTGGTCATGGTTCTCCCGCTGCTGCCGACCTTCAACTCGGATCCGGCTGAGCCGAGCCCTTATTCGCCGGTCAGCCGGCTCTTCTGGTCCGAGCTCATTCTCGACCTTGGAGACTCCCACATGCCGACGGAGCCTCCGTCCACCCTGGATGTGATCCGGGCGGATGCCGAGGTCAGGGCCGCTCTGGCCAGGATTCCGGCTCCCGATCCGACAGATCTGGATGAGGAAGTGGTCCGGTATGCCCGATTCCGGGGAGCCCAGGCCAGACTTGGTCGGAACTGGCGGGTCTGGCCGGCCGCGGCCCGTGCCGGGGTGCTCGATCCCGAACACATCGATCCGGAGGAAGAGCGGTTCCACCTGACGGCCCAGGTCCTGGCGCGCCGCCAGCTGGGCGAGCTTCGGAGACGGCTGCACGACGAGGGCTTCCGGCTGGGGCTGGACCTGGCGGTCGGTGTCCATCCCGACGGCTACGACACGTGGTCCAGGCAGGCATTGTTCGCCGCGGGAATGTCGGTAGGGGCTCCTCCCGACGCGGGCTTTCCGAGCGGACAGGACTGGGGCTTTCCGCCCGTGCTTCCGGAAGCGTCGCGGCTCGAAGGACACCGCTACCTCGCGGCCTCCATCGGACACCAGGTGAAGCTTGCGGGGATGCTCAGGGTCGACCACATCATGGCCTGGACGAGATTGTTCTGGGTCCCGCACGGACTCGAAGTGAGCGAAGGGACGTACGTCGCGTACCCGGACGCAGAGCTGTTCGCCATCCTCACGTTGGAGTCGGTGCGACACGAATGCGAAGTGGCCGGCGAGAACCTCGGCACCGTGCCGCCCCAGATCGATGAGGCACTGCCACGTCATCGCATCTGGGGCATGTTCCTGGCGCATTTCGAGGCATGGCGAGCGACGGCGCCGTACGGGATTGAACTCGCACAGGAATTCGCCCCCCCCAGGGAGCCCCTGCCGCCTCCCGGTCCTCCCACGGGAGCGGACATCGCCCTGTTCGGCACACACGACACCCCGACGTTCGCAGGCTGGCTCGCTGGCGTAGACATCGATGAACGCGTCCGCTGCGGTCTCCTCACCGAGGGTGCGGCTCCTGGGGAGCGGTTACGACGGGAGGCGTCGATCCAATGGCTGGCCGCCGAGCTGGACTGTACGCCGGACGATTCCGAGGGATTCCTGGCAGTCATGCTGGAGTGGCTCGGGCGGTCGGACAGCCCCTTGGTCATTCCCTGGCTGGAAGATCTCTGGCTCGAGCCCGAGGGGGTGAATCTGCCCGGAACCTCGTCGGCGCAGCGTCCGAACTGGCAGCGTCCGATGTCCCGGTTGCTGGACGACGTCTTCGAAGACCCGAAGGTCGGTGGGCTGATCCAAAGGCTCCACCGAGCGCGAAGCGACGGGTAGAAGGCTCATCCGAATCCACTGACGAGGTCCAGGATCGATATGGAAGCACGCCCCGACGTCACTTCGTCAGAAGTTCACACCAAGCCGCGCCTGTCGTTCCGGGGAATCTGGAACATGAGCTTCGGCTTCCTGGGCATCCAATTCGGCTTCGCGCTACAGAACGACGAGGAGACGATGCTCGGCTACGTGGTCGGCGAGCGTGTGCTGGTGCTGGCGAACACCGGTTCGCAGGAAGGCAGCTTCGAGTTCGAGCTGCCGAAGGGCGAATGGCGACAGGTCTCAGACACGGAGCGGGTGGACCTCGCCGGCGTCGAGGGCGAGTATGGGCTGCTGCCCGCAGGATCCCATGATGTGCGCGTCCCACGGGGAGCATTCCTGGGTGGGTGCGAACGAGTCACTGACCGACAGGAACAGCAATGAATCCCGACGCCTTCCAGCTTTCGATCTGGGACATCCTGGTCTTCGTGGCCTTCGTGGTGACCGTGGTCAGCGTGGGCCTGTACCAGAG
>JBDGUY010000102.1:0-7879 GCA_039585935.1 Gemmatimonadota bacterium | reverse complement strand
GCTGGCTCGTGGAAGGGGGGCGGCGCCCCGCTGTGATTACCGGCGGCGTCCCTGATGAGGCAGCTGTTCACCGGATGCTCAACCCGGATCTGACAGTTATCGACAGGCGAGACCGCCGTTCCGCAGTGCGAAGCGCGGCGGAGTCCGGTGCGGGCGTTGCCGTTCTCGATTCCGGCTTTCAACACCGGAGAGTCCGCTCGGATCTCCAAATCGTCTGCGTCGACGCTTCCAGCGCTCTGCTCCCCGGCCGCCGGCGGTTGCCCGAGGGGCCGTTTCGCGACCGCTGGTCGGCACTCGTACGAGCGCATGCGGCAGTTCTGGTTCGTCGAGGTACCGACTCGAATCTGCCCCCGTCGAGTACCGAGGTGCGGGCTCTACTGGCTGAGATCGAGAACGTCGTTCCAGGGTTGCTGGCATGCAGTTGCGTGATTCGACCGACCGGGCTTCGCGCCGCGAACGTTGTGGCGGAGATTAGCAAGCCGTCGAGTGACACCGTTGCCGTAGCCGGAGTCATGTGGCCCGAGAATTTCTTCGCAGCGCTGGATGAACTCGGAATTGCCACGGCCAGTCGCCTCGCTTTCCGAGATCATGAGCCCTACGCTTCCAGACAGAAGGAGAGCATTCTCGAGGCAGGTCAAGGCGGCGTTGTATGCACCTTGAAGGACGCGGTGAAACTTGCGCCGCTGCTCGCGGACGACGTCCCGGTATGGTATCTGGAAGAGGAAGTCGTGTGGGAGGCGGGAGAGGAAAGGCTGCGCCGGGGCGTTCTCCGGACGGCCACCACTCACCCCGTCACCGGCCGGGCAGACAGTCTCCAGGGAGATCGACTTTGAGCGAGTCAGGTCGCGTTCGGACGGATGTACTCGTGGTTGGCAGCGGTATCGCCGGTCTCAGCTTCGCGCTGAAGGCTGCACAATATGCAAATGTGCTCGTCGCGACGAAGAAGGAGAGGGTAGAGTCGAATACGAACTACGCTCAGGGCGGCGTCGCTGCCGTTTTCGATCCGAATGACTCACCCGACCTCCATCTCGCCGATACGCTCGTGGCGGGAGCGGGCCTGTGCCACCAGAGGGCGGTGGAGGAACTGGTACGCGAGGGACCGGAACGGATTCGAGAACTCATCGACTGGGGAGTCAGCTTCACACGAGAGAAGGAGGGATTCGCACTCGGCCGCGAGGCCGGACACAGCCGTCGACGAATCCTGCATGCCGCAGATCTTACAGGCCGCGAGATTGAACGTGCACTCCTCGTGGCGGTAGCGGAGCAGCCTCGAATCCAGGTGCTCGAGGACCATGTGGTATGGTCCCTCTATACAGACCGGGATCGCGTATCACAACGAACCCGGTGCTCCGGTGCTCTCGTACTTGACGTGCATGGCGGGCGCTGGCTTCAGGTAGACGCCAGAGCGGTCGTGACGTGCATGGCGGGCGCTGGCTTCAGGTAGACGCCAGAGCGGTCGTGCTGGCGGCCGGTGGGTGCGCATATCTATACCGGCACACCACGAACCCGGAAATCGCCACGGGGGACGGAATCGCTCTTGGCTATACGGCCGGAGCCGCGGTCGCGAATCTCGAATTCGTGCAGTTCCACCCCACTGCTCTTTTTCCGGCGGAGTCGCAGGCTCAGCTCATTTCAGAGGCGGTCCGTGGAGAGGGTGCGGTGCTCCGGCGCCTCGATGGGTCGGCATTCATGGACGACTATCATCCTGCCGCCTCGCTCGCGCCGAGAGACATCGTTGCCCGGGCGATCGATGCCGAGATGCAGGCGACGGGAGATCCACACGTACTTCTGGACCTGTCCTCGATACCGGCCGAGCGAATTGCGGAGCGTTTTCCGTATATTCGCGGCGTCTGCCTCGATGCCGGCATCGACATCCCAACGGATCCGATTCCCGTGGTCCCAGCAGCGCACTATCAGTGCGGCGGGCTGTTGACCGACTGGGATGGAAGAACCTCGCTGGCCGGTCTGTTCGCAGCTGGTGAGATCGCGTGCACGGGAGTGCATGGAGCCAATCGGCTTGCATCCAACTCACTGCTGGAAGCTGTTGTGTTTACCCACCGAGCCGCGATCAGACTGAAACGAGACCTGGCGGACTTGCCGCCTCCGGACGAGCGTGATGTCGAGTTTCCGTCTCTGGTCAGTGACGGTGAAGATGCTTCTGACATCGAGACGCAGGTCCGGTCGCTGATGTGGGAAAGAGTCGGGATCGTGCGCTCGGACGAACGACTCGAGCATGCGCGGGAGACGCTCGACGTTCTGGCGGCTGCCCCGGTTGCCCGCGACGGAACGGGCCCTGGCGCGTTCAGAGCCCGGCAGATCGAGTTCATGCGGGAGGTGGCGACGCTGATCGTACGGTCCGCCCAACGTCGTCGTGAAAGTCGCGGGCTGCACTTCACGGAGAGCCATCCCCACAGGGACAACGCAAAATATCTGCGAGACACGGTACTCGTAAGGTGAGCCAGCGAGTACTCGTCCTGAGTGTCGGATCCCCGAAACATCCGGGTATAGTCCAGTCGATTCGGGACTACGAAGCGCGCGCCGGACATTACTTCGCCCTGGAATCGATCGAGGTGCACCCGAAGAAGAGTGGGGGTGCGAACCCCACACGAGTGCGACGCGATGAGGCTGAAGTTCTGCTCCGTCGTCTGCCGGACGACATGGAGACATTCGCTCTCACGCGCAACGGACGCTCGGTCGACACTCGAGGCCTTGCCGACCACCTCGAGCGAGTGGCCAACTACGGTCCCGCAGCAGGCACCGCATTCGTGATCGGCGGCGCTTTCGGACTCGACGAGACCGTGGTAGAGAAGTGCAAGAATCGGCTCAGTCTATCAGCCCTCACACTGCCACATGAACTCGCGAGGTTGGTGCTCACCGAGCAGTTGTATCGGGTCGGAACGCTGTTGCGTGGCGAACCGTACCACAAGGGCTCATGAGCCCCGACGAACTCGTCCGCGCCTCCGGTCGCGACTGGTTTCGCGCGTGGTTCGGGGACGAGTACCTCGCGGTTTACCCGCATCGAGATGAACGTGAGGCGGAAGAGGCCGTCAGTCTGTTCCTGCGGTCGGCGCCTCCTCCGCCCGGGCCAATTCTCGACCTCGCTTGCGGAGCAGGCAGACATCTGCGCGAGCTCCTCAAGACGGGCCTGCACGGGGTCGGACTCGACCTGTCCATGACGCTCCTGGCTCGGGCCCGGGAGTCGAGTCCGCGAGCGCAGCTCGTCCGCGGGGACATGAGACAGCTTCCGTTTGACGACGCATGCTTTGCGGGCCTGACGAGTTTCTTTACTTCATTTGGATACTTAGCAACGCGGGCTGAGGACCAACGGGTGGTGGTGGAGATGCGCCGAGTCCTCGAGGATGGTGGCAGTTTCATGCTTGATTTTCTGAATTCGTCACGCGTACGCAACGGCCTGGTGGAATCAGAAACCAGTCGGATCCAGGGATTCGAAGTGTCGGTTCGCCGATCGATCGTGGATGATACCGTGGTAAAGCAGATTCACCTCCAGCCGGAAGATGGAAGTGAGGGCCGCAGCTTCGCTGAGCGAGTCCGGCTCTATGAGGCTCCGGAGCTCGAACACATGCTGTCCGAAGCCGGACTCGAGACCCGCAGTCAGTTCGGGGACTATCGAGGTGCTGTCTACGGTCCGGACGCGGAGAGGCTGATCTTCGCGGGGACTGCGGTTTGAGCAGTCCGCTCGCGGGTCCACGCATGGTCGAGCAGAGACTCGCGCCACCCGGAACACCTGGTGGTGACCTGATCGATGGCGGTGACGCTGCATCGGCCCTGTTGCGACCGGTCGGTCCGGATGCCGACATCGACCTGTCTCGTCCCTCGTGTCTTTCGACGGCCGCTTTCACGCCGACCTCCGCCCGGGCGGAGGACAAGCTCTCCGAAATCCTCGGCGGCGACGGCGTGGTAGTGTCCACCGGACAGCAGCCCGGGCTGTTTCTCGGACCCCTGTACGTACTCTACAAGATCTTCTCAGCCGTATCGCATGCTCGTCGAATCGAGCAGGCCACCGGGAGGCCGGCCGTAGCCAGCTTCTGGGTCGCTGCAGACGATCACGACTGGAACGAAGTAGGGACAGCAAAGATCGTCGACCGGGCTGGCGAGATCGAGACCATGAGCATTGCTCCACTACCCGGGGACGCAGGGCGCTCCGTGGGCAGGGCGAGCCTCGGACCCGAGATTCGTCGCCTGCTGGATCGCTTCGGTTCAGCGGCCGGAGAATCGGAATTCTCCGCCGCGGCTCTCGCCCCCCTGATCAGGGGGTATGTGCCGGGATCAACCGTTGCGGGGGCATTCCAGTCCGCGTACGCAGAATTGGTAGAGGGGTTCGATCTCTTGCTGTTCGATCCCATGCACGTCGAAGTCCGTCGGGCGGCCGTTCCGTTTCTCCGGCAAGCCATCGAGTACGGTCCCCGCGTGTCGGAGGCCATGCGCGAGGGAACGGCGGCCGCGATCTCCGCGGGGTACGACCCGCGGCTTCGCCCCCCCGGAGCCGGAATCCAGGTGTTCTTCGACGATGGCATCACCCGCTCTCACCTGCTGGCGGAAGGGGCGGGGCTCCGAAACGGGAAGTCCGGGAATTTGCGCACCACGGAGGAGTGGATCGCGCTACTCGAATCCCGGCCCGAGTGCTTCAGTGCGGCAGCCGCCCTTCGCCCGGTACTGGAGTCGTGGTTGCTCCCCGCGGCTCGCTCGGTTCTCGGCCCTGGCGAGCTGGCCTATTGGGCTCAGCTTGGGCCGATGTTCGAGCTGTTTTCCGTCGACATGCCCCAGACCGCGCCACGCAGCTCCTGGATCGTGGTCGAGCCTCGCGTCGAGCGGTGGCTGAATGGAGTCGAAGCCTCGGTCGAAGATCTGGCCGACGGAGGCCGATCCCTCGAGCAGCGGGTTACGCGCGAGGGACGACAGGAGTCGATCGGCCAGGACCTCGAGCGCCTGACGGCCGATTTCGAGGCGGACCTGGGCCGGCTCGAGCGTTCTTCGGAGGAAGAGATCCCGGGACTGGGCTCGGCGTTCGGCAAAGCCCGGAAATCCGTCGCGGGCGCGCTCGCGGCACGCGAGCGTGCGATCGACGGGAGCATCCGGGAGTCGCGTGGCGTTACCCTGGACAGGGTGCGCCGGGCCGCGGACCTGTTGTATCCGGGAGGGCAGCCGCAGGAACGCGTCGACAGCCCGTTCTCCTTCCTCGCCCGGTACGGACCCTCGTTCCTGGACACCGTGGCCGCCGCCCATGGCGTTCCACACGGTGAGGCGGTGGATTGATTCCTCCGTTGCTGCCCCACGGGGGCCTGAGTAGCTTTCGCCCGGCTCGCAGGCCGTGGCTTCACCTCGGCGTATCTCTGCTTCCAGATTGGGGGAACGGGTGATCTGGGCGTTCGTCATCGTCCTCGTACTGCTGATCCCGATTCTCGCGATCGTCATCGACTCGCAGGTCGGCCAGGCCCTCGCAAACCGGATCTCCCGATCCGTGCCCGAGGGAGCTGAGGATCTGGCGTCCCGGCTCGAGTCTCTGGAAGCGGACATGCGGTACCTGTCGGAGTCGGTCGAGAGCCTGAGCGAGGAGACCAGATTTGTTCGCTCGCTGCTCGAAGGCCCCGCCTCCGATTCGGACCCGAAGGGTCTGCTCGAGCCGGATGATGTTCCCGACCGTGACAACTGACCGTCGTACGTCGTGCCCGGCATATCGGGGCACAGGATCGAATCGCCTCCTGCTCCCGTGACAGCTCGACGCGCTCGTCCCGCCGAAGCCGTCGGAACGGGGATTCTCCTCAGTCGCGTCACCGGTCTCGTCAGAGACGTTTCCGTCGCCGCGTTTCTTGGCACTCAGTTCGCCGCCGATGCCTACTGGGCGGCGATCAAGATTCCGAATATCATCCGCAATCTGCTCGGCGAAGGCACGCTCTCGGCATCCTTCGTCCCTGTATACAGCGAGTCCCTGGCAGACCCGGACATCAGTGCAGAGGACTCCCGTCGGCTGGCCCGCTCGGTGCTCGGCGGGGTGGCCATCATCGCGCTCCTGTTGAGTGCGCTCGGTGTCATATTCGCCCCGTGGATTACGGGAATCCTGCTGGCTGCCTCCGACGAACCGACCAGGGATCTCACGACGAAGCTGGTCAGGATTCTGTTCCCGATGTCGGGTGTGCTGATCATCGGGGCATGGTTTCTCGGCGTCTTGAACACGCATGGGAGGTTCTTCCTCCCGTTCGCCGCTCCCGCCGTCTGGAATCTGAGCCAGGTGGCCGGGCTTCTCCTCGCCGCCCGCCTGGGCTCCGACAGGCTCGCTGAAGCCCTGGCCTGGTCCGCGCTGATAGGTGCCGTGCTGCAGGTCGGAATCCAGATTCCCAGGGCGCTGGAGCTCTCGAAAGTCAGGAGACCGGGCATCGAGCTGTCGCACGAGCCTGTGCGGCGGGTGGCACGGAATACGCTGCCCGTGATCTCCAGCCAGGGGGTACTGCAGATTTCGTCGCTGGTCGACATCATGCTCGCTTCGCTCGCCGGAGCGGGGGCGATGGCCGCTCTTGGTTATTCTCAACGTCTGGCGTACCTGCCAATCAGTCTGTTCGGGATGTCGGTCGCCGCCGCAGCCCTCCCTGCCATGTCCAGGGATCCGGATCCCGCAGCGCTTCGCGAGAGGCTCGTGAATGGCTGGTTTCAGATTCTGTTCTTCGTCTTGCCGGCCTCGCTGGTCCTCCTCCTGTTTGGTGACCTGGCGGTACGCCTCGTGTACCAGCGCGGCGAATTCGGCGAGGACAGCACGAGCCTGGTGGCTGCTGTTCTTGCCGCGTACGCCATAGGCCTGGTGGCGGCCAGTTCCATCAAACTGTTCGCCGCGGGTTTTCACGCCATGCAGGACACGGCCACCCCGATGCGAGTCGCCGTGGTGTCCGTCGGAGTCGGGGTGACGACCAGTCTGGCGCTCACGATCGGTGTGCGTCGCGCGGGAGTCGGGTCGTATTCGGCGACGGGCATCGCACTCGGAAGCGCGGTCGGGTCATGGACCAACCTCGCTCTACTCTGGTTCCTGCTGGGACGAAAGCTGGATCGCGTGTTTCCTCCCGCTGCACTGCGGAGCGTTCTTCGACTCGCCGCTGCCGCTGCCGCTGCCGTGGTGGCGGCTTCTGCCGTGCGATACCTCCTCGAACCGAGACTGCCGTGGACCGGTTTCGCAGGAAGCGCGGCCTTGCTTGGGGCCGTGCTTCTGGCAGGAGGAGCCGTGTACCTCGCGATCGCGAGACGCCCGCCGTCTCTCGGGTCGCCACCGGGTCTCGATGCCGGCTCCTGAGCAGCTCCGGAGCACCCTCGCCGGTCTGCCCGGCGCAGCCGGCGTATACGTGTTTCTGGACGCGGATGGTGAGATCCTGTACGTCGGAAAGGCGAAATCACTGCGGAATCGGGTGCGGAGCTATTTCGGACGGGCGACGGCGACCTCCGTCAAGCTCGGCCGACTCGTTCCGCGAATTGCGGCGATTGAGACCTACCTGACGGATTCCGAACCGGAAGCGCTGCTTCTCGAGTCGAATCTGATCAAGGAGTACCGGCCCCGATACAACGTTCAGCTGCGCGACGACAAGACCTTTCCGTACGTCAAGGTCACTGTGGCGGAGCCGTATCCACGCGTACTGGTGACCCGACATATCGAGTCCGACGGTTCCCGATACTTCGGTCCGTTCACAAACGTCGGGACGATGAGAAGGGCGCTTCGGCTCATCACGCAGGAATACTCGGTGCGAACCTGCCACTACGGCCTGCCGGATCAGGCGCCGGACCGACCCTGCCTCGACTACCATATCGACCGCTGTCTCGCCCCATGCGTGGGGTACCAGAGCAGGGAAGCGTATAGAGAGTCCCTGAACGAGGTACTGCGGAT
>JBDGUY010000101.1:0-7945 GCA_039585935.1 Gemmatimonadota bacterium | reverse complement strand
AACGGCCGCCAGCGCCGGATCCGCTCGGAGCGACAGATAAGATTCCCCGATCCGCTCGCGCAGGCTCTTCGACAGCCGGTCAAGAGCGTCGAGCACTTCCGCCGTATCCGCCGCTGTCTCGCGAACCGAGGTCAGGGCAGAGCCATCATCTGCATCCACCAGCTTCGAGGTCAGAACGAATCCCCGTCCGGCTGGAGTGATTTCGCCGACCACGACCGCCGGGATTCCCTCGCGGACAGCCAGCTCACGGGCCAGCTCGGCGCTCAGCGGCTCGTCCCTCGACACCTCCATGCGCCCCAGCGCCTCGACGAGGAACGCGGGCTCGAGCACCTGCACGTTCGGCGACTGCGACAGGTCCACCCGGAAAGCCTCGGTCGCGGCTCGAGCGAGAAGAGAATCCTGCGCGGAGAAGTCAGCCACGATCACGGGGGCCCGATCATCGATGACTCCGCGCGCCACCAGGCTGCCCGCGGGTCCGATCCCGGCCTGGCGCATGACGATCCAGGCGATGGTCACGGCCACCAGAAACAGGAACGCCAGGGCTCCCCCGCCGATCGCGTTTCGCCACGTGAAGAGCTTGCGTGAGCCGGAGGTCGCCGGAGTTGGAGCCTCCTCCACGATCACCGTGCCCGAATCGGTCACGGATGTCGCGGCTTCCGCCTTCGCTTCATCGACAGCGTCTCTTGCTGGCGCGACCCCTTCCTGCACGAACGCCGTCGCCATCACGATCGGCAGGCCGATGATCAGCAGCACGAGCGCGAACGGCTCCACCCAGTCCGGGAAGCCGACGGAATCCGCCAGCTGTGCGACCACCTGCAGGGCGATCCAGGATCCCGCGAGGTAGATGCCGAGCACCTGCCACAGGGAACGGCGGTGCGCCTCGTGAATCAGCTTCTTCATCCGCGCTGCCTCAGGATCTCATCCAGCCGGGCCTGCGCCGCCTGCACCCGCGGCTGCAGCTCGTCGTCCGCATCGGCCCACAGCTCCACGAACCGGGCGTAGTAGAGCACCGCCTGTTCGAGGTCACCAGCCTCGTCATTGAGTTGCCCCAGCCGTTCGAGCGTCGGGGCGAGCGTGTTATCGTCCCAGTTCAGGCGGCTGTTCCAGTCCGCCTCGACGTATCCCTCGTAGTAGGCGATCGCCGAGTCACGCATCCCGAGCGAATCGAAAGCGATCGCGACGGGCACGTACTCGCACAGGACGCACCCTCTCTGTTCTCGTTTCCTGAACGTCTCGATCGCCCGCTCGAATTCGCCTTCACTCATCAGGAGCAGGCCCTCGATTCCGAGGTACGGGTTGTCCAAGTCGGTCCGGTATTCCTCCGGCACCTCGGCCTCGAATTCCGCCAGAAGGGCCTCCGCCCGAGCGCGGTCGCCGAGCCGTGCCCACTGGAAGGCAGTCCCTATGTAGTTGCGGTTGACGGGATCATCAGCGTCCAGGGGCTCCGCCGCCAGCAGCGCCTCCAGGCGTCGCCTGGCCGCGTCGGTATCACGTCTCACGCCCGCATCGGCCCATACGAACCCGGAGAGCATCGATCGCCCGGGATTCGGCAGCCCCGCCCGCTCGTGCGCCCGGGCGGACTCCTCCGCCAGCCGCTCGGCCTCCTGCAGTCTGCCATGCACCAGCGCTACGTCCGACAGCGTCGAGAGTCTCACCATGTCGTTACGAGGATCCGACGGCAGATCCCGATAGCTTTCCGCCGCGGCCGCCACGGCCTCGAAGTCCTGCTGGCTGGCAGCAAGATCGACGCGGAGACGCGCCACCGCATCGTCGGTCGGGAATTGCTCGCTCGCGAGGGCGATGTGCGCCGCCGCCTCTTCGTACCTGCCGAGGTTGATCTCCGTACGGGCCACGTTTCGCAGGTGAACGGCCGTGGATGAGTCGCGCTCGAATGCCCGGCGATAGTAGTCGTACGCGACATCGTATTGGCCCAGGTCCTGGTCGTAGATCACGCCCAGGTTGTTAAGGGCCCAAGTGTCGTTCGGGTCCATTTCGATCAGCCGTTCATAGGCGTTGATCGCGGGCCGGAAATCCCGCCGGACCCGTTCGTGATACGCGGCTTCGGTCAGAAGCCGTTCCCGGTCGGTGAGCCGATCACGCCCATTGTAGGCGTTCTCCAGCGCCTCGATCCGACCGCTTCTCGTGTTTCGAGTCAGGCCGAGTTTCCGCCAGGCCATCGCGAAGCCGGAATCGATCGCCACGGCCTCTTCCAGCAGGTCGTTCATCAGATCGATGTCCCCGCCCCGGTCGAAGACGGCGATGGCCTCCGTGTATTTCTCCAGCGCATCCAGCGAGGCCGTCGTAACCTCGTCCAGAGGAGCATCTGCCCGCAGATCCGAATAGGACTCACCGATCCGCTCGCGCATCTTCGACGACAGACGGTCGATCGCCGGGATGATCGCGTCGGCATCCGTCGCCGATTCGCGGTGCGAGGCGAGTGTCTGCCCGCTACCCGCGTCCACGATCCGAGCCGACAGGGTATAGCCGTTGCCAACCGACTGGATCTCCCCCGTGATCACGGCCGGGTAGCCCTCGCGCACCGCTACCTCACGGGCCACATCGACTGTCAACGGATCGGACGGATCCCGCTCCATCCGTTCCAGCGCTCCTACCAGGGCCGCGGGCTCGACCACCTCGACCACCTCGGACTGGGCGAGATCAATTCGCAGCGCTTCGGTCGCGGCGGCTCCGATCGAGGCGTCCTGTGATTCGAACTCGGCGATCACGATCGGGGCCTTGTCTTCCAGCAGGCCGCTGGCGACGAGCGATCCGACCGGACCGATCCCGCTGTTCCGCATGTACATGAACCCGCCGGTGACGAGCGCCAGCAGCACGAAAGCGAGCCCCCCTCCCAGCAGCGCGTTCTTCCAGGTGAACATGCGACGGACATCGTCCGAGGACTTGGGTTCTACCGCTGGGACCGAGGCTGCATCCCCGCCGGCCGGCGCCTCGGCCATCCGCTTCTGAACCGCCGCCGTCGTGAGAATGATCGGAAGTCCGATGAGCAGCAGGATGAAGGCGAACGGAAACACCCAGTCGGGCAGTCCCATATTCTCCTTCAGCACATCCACCACCTGGAGGACGACCCACGAGCCCGCGGCGTACAGGCCTAGAATCTGCAGCAGAGACCGACCGCCCATTATCCGCGCTCCCTGATGATTTCCTCGAGTCTGGCCTGGGCCGTCGCGACGCGCGGCTGCAACTCCGGATCCGCGTCCTGCCACAGTTCGACGAACTGGGCGTAGTAGATAGCCGCCTGCTCCTGGTTACCTTCTTCATCGTGCATCCGGCCGAGCGACTCGAGCACACTACCAAGTCCGTCTGCGTCGAGGATATGCCGAATGTGCCAGCCCCGCGACAGGTATCCTTCCCATGCGGTGATCGCCCCGGCAGGGTCACCCGCTTGCTCGAGCAGGAATCCCTTCCAGAACAGTCCGCACTCAGGGCACACGCCTCGGTCGAGAGAGTCGTATAATTCGAGCGCACCTGCCACGTCTCCGGACTGCTGTGCGAGCTGAGCCTCTGCAACCGCCTCCAGTACCACCTCCCAGCCGCTTCCGGCGAACGAGGCCTCGGCTGTCCGGTGTCGGTCCAGGAACGCCTGCGCCTCCCGCGTACGCCCGAGCGCCGCGCTGAGGAAGGCGAGATCCAGCACGGGCGCCTCACCGTCAGGAACCGCTTCTGCCGGATACCGGGCCAGAGCCTCATCGAGGATCGCTGCCGCTCCAGCCGGATCCTGGGCCGCGAGAAGACGCGTCCAGGCCGACCAGACAGAGCGCCACAGGTAGGTCCCGCCCCAGCCCTCGTCTACCAGGAAGCGAGCCGCGCGAGCGCGCCCGGCCTCGGCGTCCGCGATGCGCCCCTGCGTGGCGTCGAGCAGCACCCTGCCCTCCTCGGCGGCCCACTCCCAGTACCCACTTCCGGATCCGAGCACGGTGATTGAATCGTACAGCGCAGCGGCCAACTCGTAGTTCCCCGCTCCCAGCTCCAGGTCTGCGAGACGGTTCACCATGTCCGGAGCGCCTGGAGCGATTCGAAGGGCCTCGTCGAGAACCGCCCGCGCTTCGTCCGTCCGGCCCAGCCTCTTCAGCTGGACGGACTGGTTGCCCAGAGCAATGACGTTAGTCGGATCGGCCGCGAAGGACCTCTCGTAAAACTCCAGAGCCCGCGCTGCGTCTCCTTGCGCTGAAACCAGAACTCCGAGGTTGTTCAGCGCCCAGGCATCATCCGGATTCAGGTCGAGGAGGTTCTCATAGGCGGTAGTCGCGCGTTCGATGTCCTTCTCGACGTCGTTGTAGTAGGTCCCCTCTGTCAGGTATCGCTCGCGCGTCGTGAGGCGATCCCGGTGCGCGAAGGCCTTACTCACCGCCTCCACCGTTCGGCTGCCTTCCACGTTCCGGTTGCCGAGCAAGACGCCCAGCTTGCGCCACGCCATCGCAAAGGCGGTGTCCCGCTCGACCGCCTCCTCGAGCAGAGCGATGGCGCGATCATCATCTCCGGCATCGTCGGCATCCAGCGCCTGCGAATAGAGACGGAGGGCATCCAGCGAGCTGGTCGTCACCTGCTCCAGCGGTGCCGACGCGCGGAGCGATCCGTACGACTCACCGACCCGCTCCCGGAACCGGGCGGACAGTTCGTCCACCGCCGGCACGATCTCGCTCTCGTCCGAGGCGGTCTCGCGAAGCGCGAGCAGCTCGCTCCCGTCCTCGGCGTTGACCAGGCGCGCCGAAAGTACGTAACGCCCCCCCGCCTCGTTGATCTCGCCGACGATCACCGCCGGCCAGCCTTCGCGGATCGCGATCTCACGGGCGAGCTCTTCACCGAGAGGACCTTCAAGCTCGATCTCCATCCGGTCCAGCACCCGCGCGATCACCGCGGGCTCGACGACCTTGACCACGTTCGACTGCGAGAGATCGATCCGCAGCGCCTCCGTCGCCGTCGCGGCGAGGTCCGGCTCGCTCGATTCGAACTCGGTCAGCACCAGCGGCGCTCTTTCCTCGAGCACACCCTTGGCGACGAGCGAGCCGACCGGTCCCACACCGCTGTTCCGCATGTACATGAAGCCGCCCGTGACCGTCGCGAGCATGACGAACGCCAGACCGCCGCCGACGAGAGCGTTGCGCCAGGTGAACAGCCGTCGGATCTCGGGCGACGCAACGGACGCTGGGTCTGCTTCGACGGCCTGCCCTGCCGCTCCACGCCCGTCCGTCGCGGAGCCGGCCAGCCCGGCACCGCCAGAAAGGCGCTTCTGCACAACCGCGGTGGTGAGGATGATCGGGAGCCCGATCAGGAGCAGCACCACGGCGAATGGGAAGACCCAGTCGGGCAGCCCCATGTTGTCCACAAGCACGTCCACCACCTGCAGGACGAGCCAGGAGCCGGCGGCGTACAGGCCGAGAATCTGCAGCAGAGATCGTCCGCCGATCATCCGCGCTCCCTCACGATCTCTTCGAGCCTCGCCCGGGCACGCTCGACTTTTGGCTGGAACTCGGCATCGGAATCCTCCCAGAGGTCGATGAACCTGCCGTAGTAGCCGGCCGCCTGCTCCAGGTCCCCCCGCTCGTCGTAAAGTTCGGCGAGTCTGAGGTACGTGATCGGAATCTGCCGCGGCTGCAGATCGAGATCGATGAGCTCATCCGTGTGCTCGAGAGCCATCTCGTAGCGGGCGATAGCGGAGTCGGCCAAACCCGCCTGGTCGAACGCCCGGGCAAGATCCCACGACACGGCCCGGACGCCGAGCCCATCAAAGAATGAGTCCATGTCATTCTCCGACTGCCGCAGAAGCGTCGCTGCGTCGTCACTCCGGCCATCACCCAGCGCGAGCGCAGCTTCGAACCACGAGTCCTCTGCGGCACGCATGGGGGCCGGCATCGACGAATATTCGTTGTCGGCCCGGCGGTCTGCGGCCAGCCAGGCCCGAGCATCGGTGGCACGACCGGCGAGGGCATACTGAAAGGCCCGCTCTCCCGATCCCTGCGCCGTGTCGACCTCAGCAGCCGATGCCAGCGCCCGATCGAGGATGTCAGCCGCGCCCACCGGGTCCTCGCGAACGAGAAGCTGGTTCCACTCCAGCCAAGCGGCGTGCCGCAGCGGGTCTTCCTCGAAACGGGCATCGAGCCAGTTGCGTTCGGCCCGATCCACTCGACCTTCGGCCAGGTCGACGGCCGCAATCACATCCAGGGCCCGACGCCGGAATTCCGTCTTGTCCGTCCGTGAGAGCTCTTCTGCGAGTTCTCGCGCTGTATCGTAGTCCCAATCGGCCGCGGCGAACTTCGCCCTCCATTCAACTACAGCCGGGTTGTCCGGCATCGTCGACTCGAGACGATCGAGCACGGCATGAGCCGAGTCGCTCTGACCGAGAAAGTGCAGACCCGCGGCCCCTGAGCGAAGTACTGGAGGGCCACGTTGTTCAGAGCCCACCCATCGTCCGGGTACTGATCGAGCAGCGTTCGGTAGGCAGTGATCGCCGCGTCATTGTCGTTCGTGACGTATCCATGGTACGTCCCGATCGTCATGTATCGTTCCCGGTCGGTCAGCAGATCGCGCAGTTCGTACGCCCGCGTCGCGGCTTCCTTTCTCGCGTTCGGATCGTCGAATTCCTCGACCGCCAGCTTGCGCCACGCCATGGCAAACTCGGGATCGAGTTCCACGGCTTCACGCAGTAGACCCTTGCCGAGGTCATGGTCACCGCCGTCGATCGCCCTGAGGGCCTGTGAGTATTTCCGCAACGCCTCGAGTGAAGTCGTGGTGGCCTTGTCGAGCGGCGCACTGGCCCGGATCGAGCCAAGGGATTCGCCCAGCCGCTCACGCATCCGGCGTGAAAGCTGATCGATGGACTCCATCACCATGCTGGAATCCGCTGCCGTTTCCCTCAGATTGATGAGCTCCTCGCCGCTTTCCGCCGCCACGAGCCTGGCGGAGACGACGTAGCTTCCGCCGGCCCGGGCCACGTCGCCGGCGACGATCGCCTTGAGGCCTTCCCGGATCGCAGCCTCCCGGGCAAGTTCCTCGTCGAGCCGGGAATCCGGGTCTACTTCCATCCGTTCGAGCACGGTGCGGAGAAAATTCAGGTCCGCGACATTGATCGTGGGCGACTGCGACAGGTCAACCCGGAATGCCATCGTGGCGACTTCCGCCATGGTGGAGTCGCCCGAGAAGTCTGCCAGGATCACCTTCTCGCCGTCGTCGATCACACCCTTTGCCACGAGAGTTCCGGCACCACCGATCCCCTCGTTTCGAGCGTACGCCCAGCCCCCCATAACGACCGCAAACAGGACCGCCGCCGCCACGCCTCCGACAATCGCGTTGCGCCAGGTGAACAGCTTGTGAGGTGTCGAGTCGGTCACGGTCGCGACGAACGGAGCGACCTCCGCCTGTACCGAGTCGGTCGGCGCGGATCCAGAACTTTCGTCGTCAGCGAGCGAGGCAGGCTGGTCTGCGACTACCGGCCCACCCCGATGCTGCAGGAACGCCGTCGCGACCACGATCGGGAGCCCTATCAGCAGCAGAACGAGCGCGAACGACGGCACCCACTCCGGGAGTCCCGCGCTCTCGGTGAGCTGATCCACGACCTGGAGCACGACCCACGAACCCGCCATGTAGATACCGAGTACCTGCCATAGCGACCTCTTGTGCGCTTCCTGAAACAGCTGCTTCATCCGCGCTCCTTCACGATTTCTTCGAGTCGAGCCTGCGCCGCCTGAACGCGCGGCTGCAGCTCGGGATCCGAGTCGGCCCACAGCTCGACAAATCGGGCATAGTAGACGGCTGCCTGTTCGGGATCACCGGCCTCGTCGTGCAGCTGTCCCAGTCGTTCGAGCGTCGGGCCCCGGTTCTCGTTGTCCCAGGCTACATGCGCGATATCGGGCGTCTCGAGATATCGCTCGTAGTAGACGGTGGCCGAGTCGGGCTGGCCCAGAGCGTCGAAGATCTTCGCCTTCTCCGT
>JBDGUY010000100.1:0-9562 GCA_039585935.1 Gemmatimonadota bacterium | reverse complement strand
CTCACCGACAGAGTGAAGGAGGCCTATCGCGCAGTCGAGTCGGCAATTTCGAAGGAGGAGCGCGACTCGCTTGTGGAGCACTATTTTTCGAGGATCCCAAGACGGGAAATCGCGGCCCGGCGGCTGTTCGTCGGTCGGAGCTGGAATCAATCGTCCCTCGTGACGCTGTCCGACCGTGACGGGCGCGCACGGCTGCGTCTCGAAGTCGACAGCCTGGGCGCCGCCAGCATTCAGTTCCTGGACGACGCCGGGGACGTCGTGCGGACGATCACACCGTAGGAGGCGACGCCGTCGCGCCCGCGGGCGGAGACGCGCACGTTCGCGGCCTCGGGGGGGTGTAACGCGCGGCACGGATGGGCGAATGAAGCAACATCAGCCGGTCGTGCACACGCTTTCAATGCCGGAATACGGGGTACAAACACGACCGGACTACGCGCTACTCGGTCCGCAACTCGATGAGTTTCTCGTTCGGACCCTGCCGCACCGTCGCCCGCTGGCGTTGCGGGGCATCGACCTGCTCGACCATCCGCTCCTGTCTCGCGCCGATCTCGTGGCGACGATCCTCGAACTCGGGACGGACCGGTACAATCCCGGGCGAGCGTTCATGCACTCGGAGTACTTCGACCCGCTCGGAGTGGAATTGTACGCCGTGCCGTGGCTGGTCTCGGATGCCGGAATCGAGAGGCTGATCGACCCGGATTACCTTGTCGCCGAGTCGTTCAGTGCCGAATTCATGGCTGACTTCTGCGGACAGCGCGATGCGTTGCTGGGGATCTTGAACCTTCTGGCCGACGAGGAGCGTTGACGCATCGTTCGACCCGGCTCTCGTGTCACTACGGCCGGGGCGCTCAGGCGTCGAGCAGGTTCTGGTCATCTGCCTTTCGGGCCAGGACCAGCGAACCAGCGGCGCTGGCCGCGCTGGACAGCGCGAACACGGGGGCCAGTACCACCAGGACGCCCACTCCGAGGCCGGCAACCAGGACGAATATCCCCGAGAACAGAAGACCGCCGACGGCCCCCCACCCGGCGAAGCGAGGGATCGAAAGCTGATCGAACCTGCGTCGGCCATCGACGAGTCCGAGCACCCCGGAGAACGTGGCCCCGGCGAAGAAGCCCAGCATACCGAACCCGAGCGGAAAGGGGACGTCTGCGGCGTCAGGACCCACGACCAGCAGCAGGGCCATACCGGCGGCGAACCACGCGAGCGCCCAGGTCAGGCCCATTCCAAAGGCACCGCGGATACGTCTCATCCACTTGCTCATTGATTCCTTCCGGTAATCTTGGATTCACTGCCGCCACCGGCTGTCCTCTACTGGAAACCGAACACCAGCGGGAAGATCAGCACCACGATCCACGCCCACACGGCGTACACGGGCAGGTACGCCGTCTGCCAATGCTCGAGTGGTGCGAAGCCCGTCCGCCCACGCAGGAACCTCGCGTAGAGCACGGCGGACCAGCCGAGATTCACCACGAGGACGAGATTCTCGCCAAGCGCGGCCACCTTGTTGGGGCTGAAGCCGAATTCGGAGATGCGCGCCAGGATGGCCCAGAGAGCCAGGGCGTTCACCAGGAGGGCACAGATCACCAGCACGAGCGTCCATGGCGATTCCGCTTCCCGTCCAGACTATGGTGACCAGGAACACCAGGAGCATGAGGGTGAACAGCGGCGTGAACAGCATGGTGAGTACGGGCGCCATGTTCTCGATGACGCTCTGCTTGGCCTCCACCAGCCAGCCGGCCACTACGACTGCTCCCGCCGCGCCGCAGGGCAGGATCCAGGACTCCAGGAGCCACTCCGCGTCGAGGCCGATGGCGCCGAAGATGAACATGGTGAACATCATCAGGACGCCGCCGCCCAACCCGATGAGAACGAAGTAGATCAACCACTCCCCGGAGAACCGCACGAAGTTCATGCGCTGGTCGTGACTTCTCCAGGCTCCACCGGCGTAGCCGAAGCCGACGGCGAACCAGAGCGCGATGGGAAGGTGCACGGCCGCCAGAATCTCGGTGCTGCCGCCGCGCATGAAGGGATAGAGATTCATGGCGAGTGCGCCTGCGAGGAAGGGCGCTGCGAGTCGCAAGAGGTCGGACGAGGTCAGGCCCCGCTTCCACGCGAAGAATCCGGCGAGGAAGGGGAGCACGAGCAGGCTGACGTTGCGGACGTAGAATGACTCTGCGGCCGGCGAGCCGTCCAGCCCGAGCCCGAAGAGTTCGGGGACCTTGACGGCGAGTGCTGCCGCTACCGCCAGGCCGAGGGCCACCAGGGCCTCGCGGCTCCAGCCCATCCTGCTGTGTTCGGCATCCGCCACCACGAGGCGTTTCCACAGACGTTCGGAGTGCTCCCTGGCGAATTCCCGGGACAGCGCGTCGAGCTCGCCGAGGCGTTTCACGCCGATCAGGAAAGCTTCCTCGGGGTCGAGTCCTGCCTCCTGCAAGTCGGCCACCTGGCTCCGAAGATGGTCTTCGAGTTCGTCGACATCGGGTGCGTCGATCGCCTGCCGTCGGCGCACGTAGGACCGCCATTCGAGGAATCTGTCTTCGAGCACCTGCACGCCTCCTTCGTGCGCCATCAGATCCCTTGCGGCACGAGTTGGAACGACATGAACGGGGTCGAGCGGAGTGCCTCGTTCACGACCTGCCATTGCCTCTGCTGGTTCGCGAGTTCCTCGAAGCCCCGGTCGGTCAGCTGATAGTACTTCCGACGCCTCCCCGACTCGGACCGTCCCCAGCTGGCCTGTACGAGGCCGTTGCGATCCAGGCGGTGGAGGACGGGGTAGAGCATGCCGTCCGTCCACTGCAGCTCGCCTCCGGACAACTCGTCAACGCGCTTTATGATCGCATAGCCGTAGCTCTCGCCCTCGCTGAGGATGGCAAGTACGAGGGGCGTGGCGGACGCAGCGACGAGATCTTTGCCTATATCCATGCCGGGCGGTATGTCTGGTGTAGTGATCTTTGATACATAGAAGTAGTATACATAATAGTCCTATGTATGCAAGAGGGCGGGGTTCTTCGGGAGGCATTTGTGGCCGTTGATGTTCTTTTCAGGCGCCTGCGCGGCGCGTTCGGGAACGCCGTCGTGTGGGCTGGCGGGTGGTTCGCCGCTGCGCTGGCAGTGTTCGCGACGGTGCGTGTCCTCGGCGGCTTCCCGGACACGTCCCTGGCAGAGGGGCTCGAGACGGCCGTCAAATTCGGGATCGTCGGCGGCATCGCCGGGACAGCATTTTCGAGTGTTATCAGGATCGTGTATCACGGGCGGCGTCTGTCAGAGATCAGCTGGGTGCGATTCGGAATTGGTGGGGCGATCGTAACAGGCGTGTTCATGCCACTGTTCTTCCAGACGATGAACTTGCTGTCGGGGGACGGACTCGTGCCCTGGGCACTCGTCCTCGATGACGCCATTCTGACGGCCGTGTTCGGGGGCGCTGCAGCTGCCGTCTCACTCAAGATCGCCCAACACGCGGCATCCGAACTTCCTTCCGGGACCGGGGATCCGGTCGATCGTCTCGAGAGAATGGATCTCCTGGCATCAGCGGGAGAACAGGACCCCCCCGTCTGACCTTCACGTCGGAGACTGAGAATGAAAGCCGTTGCCTACAAGACCCCTGGTTCTATAGACCGCCCGGACGCTCTGCTCAACGTCACTCTCGAGACCCCGGAAGCGGAAGGCCGCGATCTGCTCGTCAAAGTCATGGCCGTGTCGGTGAATCCCGTAGACGTGAAAGTACGCAGGAGTATGCCCCCGGAAGGGAGTGAATGGCGCGTCCTCGGATTTGACGCCTCCGGTGTGGTCGAGGCGGTCGGGTCCGAGGTGCAGAACTTCAAGCCTGGCGATGCCGTCTTCTACGCCGGTTCCCTCGTCAGGCCCGGCACGAATAGCGAGTACCACCTCGTCGATGAGCGCATCGTCGGCCGCAAACCCGCCAGCTTGACCGATGCGGAGGCCGCAGCTCTTCCACTCACCGCGATCACCGCCTGGGAGATGTTGTTCGACCGACTCGATATCGAACGTCCGCCCGCACAGGGAGGGAATCTCATCCTGGTGATCGGTGGCGCGGGCGGCGTCGGCTCGATCACCATTCAGCTTCTGCGCGCATTGACCGATCTAACGGTGATCGCCACAGCCTCGCGTCCCGAGACGCAGGCTTGGGTGCGCGAATGCGGGGCCCATCACGTGATCAACCACCGCCAGCCCCTGGTACCACAGCTCGAGGCCCTGGGGCTAGGCGCTCCCGGATTCGTGTTCTCGACCACTCAGACCGACCTGCACTACGCGGATATCGTCGAGTTGATTGCACCGCAGGGCCGTTTCGGGCTCATCGATGACCCGGACGGGCTCGACGCCATGTCGCTGAAGCTGAAGGCCGTTTCATTGCACTGGGAAATGATGTTCACCCGCTCGCTGTTTGGTACGCCGGATATGGCGGAGCAGGGCAAACTGTTGAATGAAGTGGCCGCGCTTGTCGATGCGGGACGGATCACGTCGACTGCAACCGAAGTCGCAGGCAAGATCGATGCTGTGACCCTGAGCGCAGTGCACGGGAGGATCGAAAGCGGCAGTGCGCGCGGCAAGATCGTGCTCGAAGGGTTCTGAAACGGAGCGGCAGACCGGTTTCTCCGTCGCCGTGACTGAACGATGGTATGCACGTAGATGACCTGCAGGATTCTCAAATCGTAGCAATAGGGAGCCGTATGCCTCAATACATAGCCTTTCTCAGGGGCATCAATGTCGGTGGGCATCGGGTCAAGATGGACCGGCTCAGGTCGATCTTCGCCGAACTCGGGCTGCAGGACGTGTCCACCTTCATTGCCAGCGGCAACGTCCTGTTCTCGGCGGAATTCGACGATGCCGAAGGGCTGCGAGAGAGGATCGAGGGCCAGCTGGCGAGCCAGTTGGGCTACGAGGTTCCGACCTTCCTTCGATCGCCCTCCGATCTCGCGGCAATCGTAGAGGTCAGCCCGCCCGGAACTGTGACGCAGACAGCCTCCGACTCATCGCACTATGTGATCTTCCTGGATACCAGCATTCCGGACTCGCTGCTGTCGGACTTGACCCGGCTGAACTCCGAGATGGACCACTTTCATTTCTCCGAGACCGAGGTGCATTGGATCATCCAGGGCAAACTCACGGACTCGCCACTGTTCGATCGCAGGCTCGAGCAGGCCACCAAGGGAGTCCGCACGACCATGCGGAACATGAACACGTTGCGTCGCATTGCAGCGCGGGCGACCTGAGTTCATTGTCACGAATAGCGCTCAGCGGAAGCGCCTGAACGAAGCGCCTCTTCAAGCAAAGGCAGACCCGGGGTGTCCATCCAGGATGTCGGCAGTATTGGCGAACTCATTGCGGCGATCGCGACGGTTCTGACGCTGGTATACCTGGCAATCCAGGTTCGACACAACTCGCGCGCCCTCGACCGATCCAACGAATTCGCCCAGGCGAACTCGATCCACCACCTCACCGTGCTGTTCAACGAGCTCAACTGGCGCCTTGCGAGCGATGCTGAACTGGCGGACATCTACACCCGGGCTCTGAAGGAAGAGCAGCTCTCTCCCACTGACACCACCCGATTCACCGCGTTCGTGAATACGTACGTCGCGACGATCGAGAACCTGGTGGGACAACAGAGTCTCGATCTCGGCTACTCAGATCTGGACTCGATGTCGGCTCTCGACCTCTTCGCACCTGTGGTCCGGCAGCTGCTTGAAACGGAGGCGGGGGCCAAGTGGTGGAAGGAGGCCGCGCCCAATCTGTACATTGACGAGTTCAGACAGCAGGTGGACGAGGCAATGGCCAAGGCCAGGCAATTGAAATGAAATACAGATATGACTTCGAAGCCACCGAGTGGACCGTTCCGATGGCTGGAGTTCGTCACAAGGTCTTTCCCTCCCAGGGGAGAAGGCTCCGGCTCGTCGAATACTCTGCGGAATTCGAACCGCATTGGTGTGAGCGCGGTCACGTCGGACAGATTCTCGAAGGCCGGTTCCAGGTCGAATTCGACGAAGGCACCGAGATATTCAATGCTGGCGACGGCATCGCGATCCCTGACGGACCTGAGCACAGACACAGGGCTACAGTCTTATCCGAAATCGTGCGAGCTTTGTTCGTTGAAGATGCCTGACGGCCGCTGAGGCCAGGGTCGTCTCGAGGAACACGACGAAGGGGGCACAAATGTCTATGGCGGCCCTGATCGCTCTCGCCCTGGCCGCGTTTCTCTGCTCGCTCGTCGCGGGGTTTCTACTGGCGTTTGCCGTGGTGGTCATGCCCGGCATCAGGAATCTCGGCGACAGGGAGTACCTCAGGGCATTCCGGGAAATCGACGGCGTCATTCAGCGGGGCCATCCGCTGTTCGGCCTGGTCTGGCTCGGCTCAGTGGTTGCTCTGGCGATCGGCTTGGGTCTCGGCCTGGGACAGGTCGTCGGATTCGACAGAATGCTCCTTGTTCTTGCCACCTTGATCTATCTGCTCGGCGTCCAGCTGCCGACATTCATGGTCAACGTCCCGCTGAACAACGAACTCCAGGCAATGGATGTCGACGTCGCGAACGAGTCTGCCTGCCGTTCCGCACGGCAACGCTTCGAACCTCGCTGGAATCAGTGGAACACGATCCGGACCGCCCTGGCTGCCCTGACATCGGCATTGCTGATATTGTTCCTGATCCGGATCTGACGCTGCCGGACGTCGGCAATCAGGCGGTTTGAACAGCGTCTGCAGCGCACCACCAACCTGGAGTCGTACATGTCAGCACCGATCGTGTTTCTGGATATCGCCGGGCCCGACCGCGCCTCACTCCAGGCTTTCTATTCGACCCTGTTCGGGTGGAATACTGGGGCGGCCGACTTCACGATTCGCGTCGGGACCCCCATTTCCGCTGCGATCCGGGAGGATCCGGCTGAACACCGCCTCTACATCGGTGTCGACGACATTGCGACGAAGCTCGAGGAAGTCGAGGCTCACGGCGGATCCGTCGACAATCCCCGGTTCGAGGTCCCCGGAGTCGTCGTTCTTGGGCTCTTCAGAGACCCGGCGGGCAACCCGATGGGCCTGGTCGAGCTGGAGGACGGCGCACCGAAGGTTCCGTAGGGCAGATGTTTGATCGTGCTGCGGCGGTGGGTTTGGTCCAGAAGACGAGCGAGCACTCAAGGAGAGAAGTTATGACCAGGAAGTTTCTGCTGGCCGCCGTAGTGGTCCCGGCTGCCGTCATGTCCGGCTGCGCAGCCCCCGACTCCGGCCAGGCGCTGGCGCAGGAGGAAGCCGTGCAGGCCGTCGCGGAAAAACCTGAGTACTTCCTGCTCCGACCGGAGGTGGAGAAAGCCTACGGCTATTCCCATGCGGTGAAGGTTGGTCACCATCTCAAAATCTCGGGCGCAGTGAGCATGGACGACCAGGGAAATCCGACGGCGGTTGGCGATCTCGAGCAGCAGATGAAGAATGCCTACGCCGATCTGGAGAAGGTCCTGCAGCACTACGGATACACGTTCGACGACGTGATCGTCGAAGACGTGTTCACGACCGACATGGCGAAGTTCCTCGAAGTCGCCGCATTCCGTAACTCTATCTATTCGAAACAGTTTCCGACTGGAACATGGCTCGAGGTCAAGGGCCTGGCCCTGCCCGAGTTCCTGATCGAGATCGAGCTGGAGGCGCACAAGTAGAGATCAGTGCACGTAGCTGCCCGCATTCACGTCGAATGTGCCTCCTGTCGCATGGTCGGCGAGGCCGCTGGCCAAGAGTACTACCAGGGGAGCCAGGTCGGCGGGTTCGGTGAGCCGGTCGAGGGCCAGGTCGCCGGTCACCCGCTCCTCTCCGTGTTCGTCGATGACCTCCTGCGCCATCTCGGTCCGGACGAAGCCGGGGGCGAGCACGAACGCACAGACTCCGGCTTTGCCGTAGGCGCGAGCGATGCTGCGTGTGAGGGCCACCACGCCCCCCTTTGAAGCCGCATAGGTCATGTATTCCGGCGAGTCTCCGCGGAAGGCCGCGCGCGAAGAGATGTTGATGATCCGTCCCCCGTCATGGCGCCCGCAGATTTACGGCCATCGTCAAATCCCAGCCGTCGCACCATTTATCCATCGACATATCAGGCGATAGACGAAGCGCAATGCCCGCGTTGTTGACCAGCACATCCAGGCGTCCGTACGTCTCGATGACCTCGCGAAACAGACGCTCACACGATTCCGGGCCGGCCAGGTCTGCCTGGAAGGCGCGGGCGTCGTTTCCCAACCTATCCGCCAGGTCTGTCGCGGCGGCCCGGTTCTGATTGAAGTGCACTGCGACGGTGGCCCCGGCCCCTGCCAAACCCTCAGCCAGCGACCGTCCGATTCCCCGGCTCGCTCCCGTGACCAGGACGGTCTTCCCCGTCAGATCGATTTGCATGGACAACGAGACCCTCCTCGATATCTGTAGCGCTTGTCAGTACTGATAGCGTAGTGTCCAAACTGATAGCGTAGTGTCCAACATCGGCCAACCGTACGGCAAGAGGATGAAGACTCGTTCGATGTCTTATGCCAGGGAAGAGTCCATGGAACCGAATCAATCTTCGAGGCTCGTTGCGAGCATTGCGTTGAGTGTCGTGTGCATCGCGGTCGCTTCCGGATGCGCGGAGCGCACCGACGATCAAAGTCCGGGCAACGCCGAGGTGTTGCCGGAGTGGACGTTTGAATCCTCGCTGGTGTTTCCCGGCGATGGCACCCTCATTCGCCCGGAGGACGGTGTCGCGCTCCCCGATGGCCGCCTCATCGTGGCCGACCAGGTCCACGGGCTGCGTTTGATCGAGCGCGACGGCACCAGTGCGCCATTTGGCGAGATGGTCTCGGCGGGGTATGTCCACGACCCACCGGAGCACAGCGGCGGAGCCAACGGAGTCTCACTCGAGCCGGGCGAGACGCACCTGCTGATCGCTGACATCTTTCATGGCGGGATCTACCGCGTAGCCGTGGCGACGGGCGCGACCGAGCAGGTCTATCAGCATCGCTACGGCGTAAACACGGCTGTGCGCGATTCGCGTGGGGCGATCTGGTTCACCCAGAGCGCCCACAATACGCCAGAGGAGGGAGAGGCCCGGATGTGGGCGTCGGTGGACGTCCCCGCACCCGAAGGCGCGCTGCTTCGCCTGGGCATGGAGGGTGGCCGGCTCGAGGAGCAGGCCGAGGTCATGGTGGACTCGCTGTACTACGCCAACGGGGTGGTGATCGATGAGGCGAGCGGCCACCTCTACATTGCTGAGACGATTGGTGGCCGAGTTTGGCGCTATCGCGTTGACCTGGATTCCGGGCAGTTGAGCGATCGATCGGTATTCGTGGAGGGAGTGGAACCGGACAACCTCGAGCTGGACGGTGAGGGACACCTCTGGATCGCCTTGCCACTCTCGAACGGCCTGCTGATGGTCGATACGAATACGGGCGCGCAACACCTGGCGTTCAGTTCTGTGACACCTGCACAGCAGGAAACCACCGCGGAGTTCCTCAGCCGCGGAGAGTCCCGGACTCCCCGCCTGGAGTTACTGACTCCGGCTCTCTGGGATCCGCTCCCGGGTCTCGTTACCGGGCTGATCGTCAGCCCGGG
>JBDGUY010000099.1:0-6595 GCA_039585935.1 Gemmatimonadota bacterium | reverse complement strand
AGGTAGCCCAAGGCGCTCGAACTGCTCTACTGATCGAGCGTTATCCGATCCTGCGTAGAGCACAACGAGATCCGGATTCCGGGACATGACACGCTCGGCATCAGCCCGCAGCGCATCGCCGACGCTCGGCACCTCGAGCACCTGAACAGGCTGGTCGTCCCAGACGGACCTGCCCACCAGGCGATCGCCCTCTCCAAGTGCATACAGCAGTTCCGTGATCGCGGGAACGAGTGACACGATGCGAGTCGGCGGGACATCAAAATGCAGGACTCGAGCGAGGTCGTCCGTCGCCGACGACGTACCCTGGGCATGCGCGGGAGCGGCGACCACGAGGCCGAGTAGATACAGAGCGAGCGCGCTGCCTCTGAAGATGCGCGACAAAAAACCCGTCCTTTCCCGAGAAAGGGCGGGTATGACCGAGCCAGCGGTACCGCCTGCCTCGCCCACACCCTTCCCGCGAAGAGCGTCAGTGGGCAGGGGGAGGGCTCGTCTCCTGGCTCGAGGACTTCCGGACCGATCCGGTCAAGCCTCTCACAGTGGCGGGGCCGCGTCGGATTCGCACCGACTTCCGTGGGCCCTATCCCTGATTCCAATCAGCAGTGTATCGGTCCGACTGAGGCGCTCGCAAGCACGCGAGATCAGAATCCCCGGACACAGGTGAAATCCGCCGCTATCAGCCCGCCGATCGCCTGGCGAGCGCGGCCGATACCGCCGCCGCGACCAGAAGAAGAAGTCCCACGATCACCCAGATCAGGACAGCACCCTTCGGCGCCGACTCCGACTCGAGCGTCAGTCCGACTTCAGCTCCGGGCTCGAGCGCGGTCGCCACGAAGCGTTTCGCATTGCTGGCGGGCGGCAGGTCGGCTGAGGAGCCCGGGTTCAGTCCCACCAGCTTCTCCTCCTCAGCTCCGACCAGGATCACTTCCAGCCGGTCCGTGGGGTGCGCAATCGAAATCTCGACTTCGGGGCCATCTCGGAAATACGCGAAGGCCACCCGCATCCCTGTCGGCGGAAGCTTCGCCCGGACCTCGACCCGGTTTCCGACGAGACTCACGGCCTCAGCCGGAAGCCCTCCCGCCACCGGGGCCCACGATTCGATCCCGGCCGGCAGCTCGATCGCCCAGATCGGATCGACGACCGAAGCCGTCGCCAGAGCCCGACCCGATTCCCCTGCTACGTCGATCACTTCCGTGATCTGCACCAGTCCGTGCGCGGTTGGACTGACCACGACGTGCCGCAGCATGATCCTGCTATCGGTCAGGGTCCCATCGATCGTTTCCGTATCGTGCACGACGATCGTGTACGCGTCCGGCAGTTCCATACCCGCATGCATCGCCGGACCGAAGTAGTTCACGCCGTCGTTCAGTGCGGCGGCGGCAAACAATGCGGAGGGATCGTCCGACTCGCTCATGGAAAAGCTGAAGCGTCCCCTGGCGTCCGTAGCCGTCGAGTCGACGACCTCTCCCGCGTCCGCCGTGATCCTGTGCATGAGCACAGTCACCCCGGGTACGACAGACGAGTCACGACCGGAAATGACCACTCCGTTCACTGTCTGGGCGCGCAAGGTGCCCGGAATCAGGCACAGGACGGCGAACACCACCCAGCGGCAGGCCGAGTCGATCCGAAGGTGTCGCTGGGAGCTGACTCTGCCCGCGATCAAGGAGTAAATCTCCCGAAATCTTCCGGATCCAGGCTCTTGAGGTAGTCTCGCAGCTTCTCTCCTCCTACCGGGCCCTCCGGCTCTTCGGGCTCCTCGATCGGCCCCTCATCCCCACCCGGCATCCAGGGAGGAGTCGGATCATAGTCCTGCGGTTGGTCGATCTCGAGCGGTGTTCTACCGAGCAGACCGTCCGAGGCAAAGATCGGAGCGGCCGCTCGCAAGGCCAGCGCCACGCTATCGCTTGGCCGCGAGTCGATCGCGATCATCTCTCCGTTCCGGCGAAACACGAGGGAAGCGAAGTACGTGTTCTCCTCCACTCGGGTGATCAATACGCGAACCAGCTCACTTCCCAGGCTGCCCACGATCGTACTCACGAGATCATGCGTGAGCGGCCGCGAAAACTTGATGCCGGCTAACTCCATCGCGATCGCGCTGGCCTCGGCTGGACCAATCCAGATCGGGAGCAACCGCTCACCCTCGACTTCTCTCAGGATTACGACCGGCGTATTCGAGGCCTTGTCGAGACCCAGGCTGGCTACCTCTACCTGTACGAGATCGCCCGACTCCGTTTCCATCCCCTCACTCAATGCCATTCGCTCCGGATCAGGTTCCCACGTCCCAGGAGCTCAGGTACAACTCCTGCTCCGGGGTCAGTATGTCGAGACCGATATCCATCGAAGCCAGCTTGAGCCGGGCGATCTCCCGATCCACGGCCGCCGGCACACGGTGCACCTGCTTCGATAGAGCACGTCCATCCTCTGACAGCAGATACTCGGCCGCCAGCGCCTGGTTCGCGAAGGACATGTCCATCACACTCGCCGGGTGACCTTCCGCGGCGGCGAGATTGATCAGTCGTCCCTGCCCCAGAAGAGCGATTCGCTTACCGTCTACGACATACTCGTCCACAAATGGGCGCAGCTCGATCGGGGGCGTCTCGGAGATCTCCTCCAGGCGTGCGACGTCGATCTCGATGTCGAAGTGGCCGGAATTGCAGACGATCGCGCCATCCTTCATGGCCCTGAAGTGCTCTTCCCGGATCACGCCCGCGTTCCCCGTCAGGGTAACGAATACGTCTCCTTCCCGGACAGCATCGGCCATCGGCAAAACCCGGAATCCGTCCATCGTCGCCTCGAGGGCCGCCAGAGGATCGATCTCAGTCACTATCACCTGGGCCCCTGCACCGCGCGCTCGCATCGCGACACCTCGACCACACCATCCGTAACCCGCCACCACGACCGTGCTGCCAGCGAGAAGGATGTTCGTAGCGCGCAGGATGCCGTCGAGAGTCGACTGCCCGGTTCCGTATCGGTTGTCGAACATGTGCTTCGTGAGACTGTCGTTGACAGCGATGACCGGGAACTGGAGCACACCGTCCGTCGCCATCGCGCGCAACCTGATGATTCCGGTCGTCGTCTCTTCCGTGCTCCCTGCCACGGTTCGAACCACGGCTCCGCGCTCTTCGTCCGATAGCGCCCCCGCCCAGGTTCGAACGGGTCCTGCAAGATCGTCGACCCGGTCGAGGGCCATCATGTGCAGGGCGCCAACGAGGTCCGCGCCGTCGTCCATCGTTACGACGGGACGATGCTCGAGAGCTGCGCGAATGTGATCGTAGTAGCGATCGTTGTCTTCTCCCTTTACCGCGAATACGCCAACTCCGAGCCCGTCGACCAACCACGCTGCCACGTCGTCCTGCGTCGACAGCGGGTTTGAGGCGCAGAGCACGACATCCGCTCCTCCCGCCTGAAGTGTTCTGACGAGATTCGCGGTCTCGGTCGTCACGTGCAGGCAGGCGGACACGCGGACTCCTTCGAGCGGCTTCTCGCGTTCGAACCGCTCACGTATGCTCCGCAAAACCGGCATGAATCGATCCGCCCATTCAACGCGCCGGCGACCCGACTCGGCCTGCGAAAGGTCCGCAACGTCATGGACGGGGAGCTTCCCGCTTCTATTCACGATTACCTCGTTCATCCTGGTTCAATACCGATTGAGAGTTCCTGGCGACTGATAGGACCAGAAAACACTACACGCGGACTGGATTGTCCGGCCTTACACGGCTGCCAGAAGATCCTTCACACGGTCCGTACGCTCCCACGAAAACCCACCGTCACGCCGGGGAGCCCTGCCGAAGTGTCCGTAAGCCGCAGTCTGTCGATAGATCGGCCGCCGAAGATCGAGTGCCTCGATGATGGCTTGTGGGCGCAGATCGAAGACCTTTCCGACCAGGGCAACCATGTCTTCGTCGGGCATCTCACCCGTGCCATAAGTGTTGACCATGACCGACACGGGTTGAACGACCCCGATCGCGTAGGCGAACTGAACCTCGACCTCTCGGGCCAACCCGGCAGCAATGAGGTTCTTCGCCACCCAGCGGGCAGCGTAGCTGGCAGAACGATCGACCTTCGTCGGGTCTTTCCCGCTGAATGCCCCACCACCATGGCTTCCCAGTCCACCATATGTGTCGACGATGATCTTTCGGCCCGTTACTCCAGCATCACCATGTGGACCACCTGTCACGAATCGGCCGGTAGGATTGATGTGGTACCTGAGGCCGCGTTTCGGAACCAGGTGCTCAGGGATCACGGGGTGAATCACGTGCTCCTTCAGAGCCTGGGTCAGCTCTGCCTTGCCGATCGACGGGTCGTGTTGAGCGGACAGAACGACCGTTTTCACGCTCAGCGGCTCGCCCTCGTCGTACTCTACCGTTACCTGGGACTTCCCGTCCGGACGGAGCCACGGGAGGGTTCCATCGCGTCGCACTTCCGAGAGCCTCCGCGTCAACGCGTGCGCCATGGCGATCGGGAGCGGCATCATGCTCCGGGTCTCGTTCGTGGCATACCCGAACATCATTCCCTGGTCGCCGGCGCCGCCTCGTCCGACTCCGCGGCTGATATCGCCCGATTGCCGCCCGATCGATGTGAGGACCGCACAGGACCGGAAACTGAAGCCATATTCCTCGTTATCGTAGCCGATATCCCGGACCGTTTCTCGCACAATCTTGCCGAAGTCGGGATGCGCTGTCGTGGTGATCTCGCCGGCCAGCACTACCAACCCCGTGGAGACGAGGGTTTCGCAGGCGACACGAGCATCGGGATCCCTGGCCAGGATCTCATCGAGAATCGCGTCCGAGATCTGGTCGGCCATCTTGTCGGGATGACCTTCCGTGACAGACTCCGACGTGAACATGTGGTGATTTCTGCGCGACACGCTGTTGCTCTCAATCCCTGAAGTCGAATGGCCGGCAAACGTACCCGCAGGCCCTGGGTGCGGCAAGCGACCGTAAAGCGTCTAATCGGTACTCGAACCGTCCGTTGTTCCCCCTACAGACAGCGCTCCCGACCGCTCGAAGTACGCCTCCACCACGGCCCGAACCTCGGCTCCGCTCTCGCACCGGGTGTTCTCCGCACAAAGCTCTTCGAGATCCTGAACCGACAGGTGTCGGATCAGCTCCCGGATCTCGGCCAGGGCCGAGAGAGATACGCTGAATTTTCGGTACCCGAGCCCGAGAAGAACAGCCACTCCCACCGGATCGGCTGACAGCTCGCCGCACACCGAAAGATCCAGCTGATGTCGCTTGCAGTCATCGGCCAGCCTGCGGTACATCCTCACGAGAGCCGGGTGCAGCGGATCATAGATCCCCGAGACTTTGGCATTACCGCGATCTGCAGCCAGAACGTACTGAGTGAGGTCATTCGAGCCGAGACTGACGAAGTCGGCATACGGCGCCAGCAGGTCAACTGTCTCGAGGGCAGCCGGGGTCTCAACCATCAGTCCCACCGGAATTCGCCTTCCGGACTCGACCATTTCGAGGGATTCGTAGACTTCCGCGAGCCGGTCACGCGTCCGGGAGAGCTCATCCGCCGAAGTCACGAACGGGATCAGCAGCCTGAGATCTCCATGCGCAGATGCCCTGACTGCGGCCCGGAGCTGGCTCCGAAACAGCTCGGGGAGATCGAGACAAACACGGATCGCCCGCCATCCGAGGTACGGATTCTCTTCCGCCGGCATCGACAGAAACAACGGGAACTTGTCCCCCCCGATATCGAACGTCCGTAGCGTAACTTCCAGACCCGGAAACGCCTCGACGACTGACGAATAGGCCTCGTACTGCTCTTCCTCGGAGGGATACTCCCGGCGACCGATAACGAGAAACTCGGATCGGAACAGTCCGACTCCCTCTGCGCCAAGCTGGATGGCCTGTTCTACTTCGAACGGCTGGTCGACGTTTGCCTGCACTACGGTGTGAACTCCGTCAACCGTCTCGGTTGGCTCCGCAGCCAGACTGGCGAGGATCTTCCGGCGGGCCTCAGACTGGATGACAGCCCGGCGGTAGCCATCCTCCACGGCCTCGGTAGGCTCGATGATCAGGCTACCCGAATGACCGTCGAGAAGGATCTTCCCCCCATCCTTGATACGAGCCAGATCCGCTCCGAGTCCCACGACCGCCGGGATTCCGAGCGACCGGGCGAGGAGTACGCTGTGGGATCCGCGGGAGCCTGAGGCCGTCACCACGCCGAGAACGTGCTCCGGACGCATGCGCACGGCCAGGCTCGGCGCGATGTCCTGTGCCACGATGACCATGGCCGGACCCGCTCGGGGTCCCTCCAGACTGGGCTCTGGACGATCCAGAAGGCTGGAAAGTACTCCCAGGCGAACGTCGTGCAGGTCCGGCAGGCGATCCAGGACCATCGCGTGCGGTGAGTCGAGCATCCGTACCCGGTACTCGAGCACCTGGAGCTCGAAGGCCCGTTCCGCGGCCAGGAAGTTGTCCCGAATGTAGGCGATCGTACCCGCAACAAGGTCCGGATCGTCGATCATGAACGCCTGGGACTCGAAGACTTTCCCCTCGAATCGTCCCAGCAGTTCGTCGGTCTCTGCCTGAAGTGCGTGGACCCGGGCGATTGCCGCCCTGCGAGCCAGCTCGAAGCGCTCGACCTC
>JBDGUY010000098.1:0-6601 GCA_039585935.1 Gemmatimonadota bacterium | reverse complement strand
GCCGCCGCATCCGACATGTCGATTTCCTCTCGTAAACGAGTTGTTTTCGGCACGCGACCGGCGCGTGCTCCGTTGTCTCGGCCGTCCCGGAGGTCAGCCGTGCATCACCATTCCGCCATCGACGACCAGCACCTGCCCGGTCATATACGACCCGGCCGGACCCGACAAGAACCGAACGACGCCAGCAACATCCTCCGGCGTTCCGATCCGACCCAACGGAATCTTCTCGGACAGCGCAAGGCGTGCTTCCTCGGGAAGCTCTGCCGTCATGTCCGTCTCGATGAAACCCGGCGCCACCACATTCACGAGAACGCCTCGCGATGCAAGTTCGAGAGCGACAGACTTGGAAAACCCGACCAGACCTGCCTTGGACGCCGCATAGTTGGCCTGCCCGCGGTTCCCCGTCAAGCCTACCACGCTCGCGATATTTACGATTCGTCCGGAGCGTCGCTTCATCATTCCGCGCGCAACGGCTCGCGTGGTGTTGAATGCACCTCGCAGGTTCGTATCGAGCACGGACTGCCAGTCGTCGTCTCGCAGCCGAACCAGCACGTTATCCCGCGCAATTCCCGCATTGTTGACCAGGATCCCGACAGGTCCAATGTCGGTCTCGACCGCGTTGAACAGGTCGGTACACGCGGCTGAATCCGATACGTCGCAGGCGTATCCTCGGCCGCCGCCCCCCGGAAGGGATGCTGCCACGCCTTGTGCCCTCGATGCATCTCTCGCCACGCAAGCCACCGAACACCCTGCCTCCGCCAGAGATTCGGCAATCGCCTGGCCGATTCCCCGGGACGCGCCGGTGACGACAGCTACCGTTCCATCCAGTTCAGGCATTGAAGGCCTCCACCATCTGCTCCAATTCAACGGGCGTACCGGCGGCCGCAGAGGTCTGGCCGCGATCGATGCGTTTCAGTAATCCGCTGAGTACTCGACCGGGCCCTACTTCGATCCATAGATCGGGACCCGATGCCGCCATGACTTCGACCGACTCCACCCAGCGAACGGGAGATGTCAGCTGCTCGACAAGCCGTGCGCGAGCCTCGGACGCTGTGCGAATTTCGGACGCCGACGCATTCGCCACGACGGGCCACGCCGGGTCCGCCAGCTCAACTTCCGAGATTGCTTCGGCGAGACCGGACCGGGCCGACTCCATGAGCGGCGAATGGAAGGCCCCGCTCACGGTGAGCGGAATGACCTTCCGGGCTCCCATCTCGCTGGCCGCTGCCATCGCCGCTTCAACTGCGGGGACGTCGCCGCTGACCACGATCTGTCCAGGTGCATTGTAGTTTGCAGGCACGACGACGTTTCCGTCCGTCGTAACGCTGACGCAGGCCCTCCGTACTGCTTCCGGTTCCAGTCCGATTACTGCCGCCATCGTTCCTGCTCGCTCATCCCCGGAGATTGCCATCAACTCACCACGGCGCCGGACCAGTCGCAGGGCGTCGGCGAGGTCCAGAGATCCAGCCGCCACGTACGCCGTGAATTCTCCCAGGGAATGTCCGGCTCCGATCGTCACCGATGTACGCAGGTCTTCAGGCAACAGACTCCAGGCGATGAAAGAGTGCAGCAGGATGGCGGGTTGAGCATTCTCGGTCCGGGTCAATTCCTCGACCGGTCCGTCCCAGCAGATTCGACTCAGAGGAACACCCAGGACGCTGTCCGCGAACTCGAACAACTCCATCGCTCGTGCGTCGGCCACTGCGAGGTCTCGACCCATTCCGACGAATTGAGATCCCTGCCCCGGCATCATTACGGCAAGGCGTTTCAAGCGACCTCCCGGGGATTTCCCTGGACTGCTGGTTCAATCGACGGCACACCACGACTCGACACCCGTGCCGTAAAGGCGGCGGCCCCGCCCTCCGCCTGGAGGCCGGGGCCAGCAGTTCTAGAGCCTGCCTCGATCCCGGCGCTCCCGGGTGCGCAGGAGCTGTCTAGAACTCCTCGGTTCTGACAACCTCTCGGTCCCTGTAGTGGCCGCAATTGGGACACACCCGATGTGGTCGCCGCGGGTCACCGCAACGCGGGCACGACTGGTGCGCAATCTTCTCCGCCACGTCGTGTCCGCGCCGATTCCTCTTCCGCGTCTTCGATGTCCGTCGCTTAGGTACAGCCATGACACTCGATCCTCTATCCGTCGTCCGACCCGCGTCCGGCGCCCTCAGCGGCGTCCGGCTCCTGCGGGAACCGTTGTCTCAGTGCATCCCACCGCGAGTCTACCTGTTCGGCACGGCAGCCGCAGTCTCCCTCGTTGCGATTCGATCCGCACGTCGGGCAGATCCCCTTACAGTCCGACCGGCAGAGCGGAAACTCCGGCAAGGCCAGGAGCAGCTCCTCGCGCAACGCCGGAAGCAGATCCAATTCCGGCGCATCGGGATCCAGCGCGTACAACCCTTCCTCTTCCTCATCGGGATCGATCCCCGGATCGAACCTGAGATCCAGGACAACGTCGATCCTGCGAGCGTTTCTCTCCAGGCAACGTCTGCATACCTGCTCGATCGGCACGCCCAACCGTCCCCGCACACGGACGCCCCCCTCCTGGAAGGCGTCAATGCCCAGATCGACCTCCGGATCGTCGACCAGGACCACATCTTCCAGATCCCAGATCGACGGATCCGCGGGAAGGCGGCCCGACCACTCGACCGGACCCGATTCCAGGCGGTCCAGCGCCAGCATTCCTGCCGGGAAGCCTTTATTCATAGCTGTTTCCACCATATCTGTCAACGCACGAATCCCATACCCGCCGGGTACCAGACGGTTCAGATCAGCTCTCTACCCGCGAAGAAGAACGAGACCTCCACCGCCGCGTTTTCCACGGAATCAGATGCGTGGATCGCGTTTCGCTCCTTGCTCTCGGCGAACAATGCTCGAACCGTCCCCTCCGCCGCCTCCGCCGGGTCCGTCGCCCCGATCACGCTTCGCAGGTGCGCGACGGCGTTCTCCCTGCGCAAGGCGATGGGCATGCATGGGCCGGAAGTCATGAACTCGACCAGAGAGCCGTAGAACGGGCGCTCGCTGTGAACCGCGTAGAACGCCCTGGCGTCGACTTCGCGCAGTCTCGCGATTCTGGCCGCCACGAGTTCGAAACCTTCCGCTTCGAGATGCGCCAGGATGAGACCTGCCTTGCCTTTGCCGAACGCATCGGGCTTTACGATCGCCAGCGTTGTTTCCGTGTTCACCGCCAACCTCCATATCATGGGTCGAGGCGCGCCCCGCGGATTTTCTCGCCGGGCGCGCCTCAAGGTCCTGTCTGACTATCCGCTCAGAGCGCGGCTCCGACCAGCTCCACAAAGTCTGCCGGTCGCTCGGCGACGGCGATTCCGCAGTCCCGAAATGCCTTCATCTTCTCCGCGGCAGTTCCCTCTGAACCCGAAATGATAGCACCCGCGTGGCCCATGCGTCGTCCGGGTGGTGCCGTCTGTCCGGCAATGAACCCGACGACCGGCTTGGACATTCGGTCGCGCACATACTCGGCAGCCACTTGTTCGTCCGTGCCTCCGATCTCTCCGAGCATGCAAACGGCCCGGGTCTGCGGGTCCGCTTCGAAGGCCTCGAGGCAATCGACGAAATTCGTGCCGATCAATGGGTCCCCCCCGATGCCGACGCAGGTAGACTGGCCGATCCCGGCCCGCGTGAGCTGGAAGATGACCTCGTATGTCAGTGTCCCCGAACGGCTGACGACGCCCACCGGTCCGGGAATGACGATCTGGCCGGGCAGGATGCCCACCTTGCACACTCCCGGCGTAATGAGACCCGGGCAATTCGGCCCGATGAGTCTCGCACCCTTCTCCTTGACGAACGGCAGGGCTCGCATCATGTCCTGTACCGGCACCCCCTCGGAGATGCAGACGATCAATTCGATGCCTGCTTCCGCGGCCTCGAACACGGCATCTGCAGCGAATGCGGCGGGCACATACACGACGCTGGTATTGGCTCCGTGCTGCTCTACAGCCTCGGCTACGGTGTCGAACACCGGAACCGAATCATCGAACCGTTGGCCGCCTTTCCCGGGTGTCACTCCCGCCACGACCTGCGTCCCGTACTCGATCATCTGGCGGGTGTGGAATCCCCCATCCCTGCCGGTGATGCCCTGAACGACCAGTCGAGTCGATCCATCAATGAATATGCTCATGCCGACGTGTCTCCCTTCGCGAGCTCCACCGCCGCCTTCACGACTTCGTCCATGTCCGTCATGGCGGTGAATCCGGCCTGATTCAGGATTTCGATAGCCTCCGCCTCGTTCGTTCCGGTGAGCCGGATGGCGATCGGGAGATCGATGTCGATTCGCTTCGTCGCCTCCACGATGCCGTTGGCGACATCGTCACAGCGGGTGATTCCACCGAAGATATTGAACAGGATTGATTCGACCCGCGGATCGGCCGTGATGATCTCCAGCGCCGTAACGACTTTGTCCGGGTTCGACGATCCTCCGATATCGAGGAAATTCGCCGGGTCCCCGCCGTAGTACTTCACCATGTCCATCGTCGCCATCGCGAGTCCCGCCCCGTTCACCACGCAGCCCACCTGCCCGTCGAGCTTGATGTAGCTCAGCCCGGCGTCTCTCGCCTTCGTCTCGGCCGCCGGTTCGGAACTCGTGTCCCGCATCGCTGCGACTTCCGGCACCCGGAACAGGACGCTGTCATCGATATTCATCTTCGCGTCGATCGCCTTCACCTCGCCCTCGGGCGTGGTGATGAGCGGATTGATCTCCGCCAGAGTCGCACCCGCTGCCTGGTAAGCCTCGTACAACTTCACGATGATCGACGCGGCCTGGCGCGCCAGCTTCACGTCATCGTAGAGGGCCCAGGCCAGCCCCATCGCCTGATGCGGCAGCAGGCCATATCGCGGATCGACCGATAGCTTCGTGATCGCGTCGGGATTCGTCGCCGCGACTTCCTCGATGTCGATACCGCCCTCGGGCGAGACCATGAAGACATTGCTCTGTGTCGCGCGATCCATGACGATGCCTACGTATGCCTCGGAAGCGATCTCCTCGGCAGGCGTGACGAGTACCTTCTCCACCGTCAGGCCCTTGATGTCCAGTCCGAGAATCGCCCCGGCCTTCGCTTTCGCGTCCGCCGCGTCATCGGCCAGTTTCACGCCTCCCGCCTTGCCCCTGCCTCCCGCGTGGACCTGTGCCTTCACGACAACCTGCCCGCCATAGCGGGCTGCAATCTCTTCCGCCTCCTCGGGTGTCGTCGCGATCTCGCCGGGAGGGACCGGAATCCCGTGCGCCCGGAGGATCTCCTTGGCCTGATATTCGTGAATGTTCATTTCCGCCTTCGTTCCATGTCAGAAACGGTTTCCCGGCCAGTTCATTTACCGGGCTTGATCCTGGTTCCGGCCTTCCCCGCCAGCGCTTCCGGACCATCCTCGAGAGCCGCAATGATCGCCAACTCACCGCCGGTTTCGAGAAAATGTACCGCCGCCTCCAGCTTCGGTCGCATGCTGCCAGCGCCGAGCGACTTCCCTGCCACCAGCTCTCGTGCCTGGCCGCTCGTAAGCTCGTCGATCTTCCGGGCCGCGTCAGTGCCCCAATCCTCGTACACGCCATCCACGTCCGTCAGAATCAGAAGTACGCTCGCACCGATGTCCCGTCCGAGGATCGCGGCCGCCCGATCCTTATCCACCACCGCATCCACGCCTTCGAGACCGAGCACGGGATCGCAGTACACCGGAATGCCTCCGCCTCCCGCCGCGATCACGATATCGCCACGGTGCACGAGTTCCCGCACGGTTTCGGACTCGACGACCTCGACCGGAACCGGGCTCGGTACGAGGCGCCTCAGGTTGCCCCGCGGATCCTCGGCTATCAGGACTCCATCCGCGCGCAATTCAGCGGCATCCGATTCCGAGAGTCCCCTGCCAATGAACTTGGTCGGGTTGCTCATCGCAGGATCGGCCTGGTCGACGCGGGACTGCGTGATCAGGGTCACGACCCGACGATCACTGCCCGTGCGGGAGAGTGCGTTCTCGAGGGACTGCTGAATCATGTACCCGATCCAACCCGCTGTCGCGGCCACGAGGACACCCAGTGGAAGTTGCTCGACCTCGTTTCGGGCCACCCCGTTGCGGAGCAGTTCGTCCCCGACCTGCGGCCCGTTTCCATGCACGATTGCGATCTTCCAGCCCGCCCGGGCCAGATTCACGATAGAGGCGAGGCTCTCACGTGTATGCCGGAACTGGTTCGTGACCGATGCCGACTCGCCTGACGGCGACAGGGCGTTGCCACCGATCGCGACAACGACGGTTCTGCGTCCGGGACTCAACCTTTTCCCCTCAATCGAGATCGGGAACCGTGACGCCCTGGTCCGCCAGCCACCCGGCCACGTCGTCCCGGATCCGCCGCAGGGCCTCGGGCGTGTCGGCCTCGAACCGACATACGATCACGGGCTGCGTATTGCTCGCGCGGATCAGCGCCCAGCCATCCTCGAACAGCACTCTGGCGCCGTCGATGTCGATGACATCGTACGATTCGCGGTAGTGATCCACGGTCCGCGCGACGATGTCGAACTTCTTCTCTTCCGGGCAGTCGACACGAATCTCAGGCGTCGAAGGATACGATGGGATCGCAGCCGCCAGTCTGGACAGCGGCTCACCG
>JBDGUY010000097.1:0-6648 GCA_039585935.1 Gemmatimonadota bacterium | reverse complement strand
CTTCCGGCGATATCGAGGAGGCCTGTTCCATGCTTCACCCGGACGGTCTGGCGGTGCTGGAACTCGCACCCGCATAATTCCCTGACCGCCGGCAAGAGGATTGTTGGTTGCCCGGAATACCACGTGAATCCAAAGGAGAATTTCCCATGATCGTCGGGGTTCCGAAGGAGATAAAGGCGAACGAGAATCGGATCGCTCTCGTTCCAGCCGGCGCCGAGGCGCTGGTGAGCGCCGGACACGAAGTCATAATCGAGAAGGGCGCCGGAGACGGTAGCGGATTTCCCGATTCCGACTACACGGCGGTCGGCGCGACGATAGAACCGGATGTGGATGCCCTGTGGCAGCGCGCCGAAATGATCATGAAGGTCAAGGAGCCCATCGCTGTCGAGTATCCGCGCATGCGGCCGGGCCAGGTACTGTTCACGTACTTCCACTTCGCCGCCGATGAGACGCTCACGCGTGCGACGCTCGACCGGGAAGTGATTGCGATTGCGTACGAAACGGTGCAACTCCCCGGAGGGGAACTCCCGCTCCTGACCCCGATGTCGGAGGTCGCGGGCCGCATGGCCGTCCAGGAAGGCGCCAAGTATCTGGAGCGGACGCACGGCGGGCTCGGCTTGCTGTTGGGAGGCGTTCCGGGCGTCCTGCCGGCGGAGGTGGTCATCCTGGGTGGTGGAGTCGTCGGAACCAACGCAGCGAAGATCGCGGCGGGTTTCGGCGCTCACGTTACGATCCTGGACCTGGACCTCGATCGGCTGCGGTATCTGTCCGATGTGATGCCCGCCAATGTTGATACGTACTATTCGAATCGGATCAACATTCTCGAACAGATCGCCCGGGCCGACCTCCTCGTAGGCGCAGTTCTGCTGCCGGGCGCCAAAGCGCCGAGCCTGGTCAAGCGGGAAGATCTGAAGTTGATGAAAGACGGTTCGGTGATCGTGGACGTCGCCGTCGACCAGGGTGGTTGCATAGAAACGGTCAAGCCGACAACGCACGCCGACCCGATCTACGTGGTCGACGGGGTCATTCACTACTGCGTGGCCAACATGCCCGGCGCGGTGCCACGCACGTCGACTCTCGCGCTCACGAACGCGACATTCCCGTACGCACTCAGATTGGCCAACAAGGGCTGGAAGCAGGCGTGCGATGAGGATCCGGCGCTCGCGCTCGGCGTGAATGCGGCAGATGGGAAGTTGACGTATGCCGCTGTAGCCGAGGCGTTCGGTTTCGACAGCGTACCTCTCTCAGAAGTGATGTGAGCCCGGGAAAGGCGGGGCCCCTGGGCCCCGCCTTTCCTCACTTTGTGACGGACTCTAGATTCCCGGTCCTTCTGGCGCGGAGCTTGCCCAGAACGGGATGAGACAACGATTCGACGTGCGGGGGCGTCGGGTCGTGCAGCCCGATCGCGTTCGCCTCCCCGGCACCAGCTCACGGACCGCCGCATGTGGAAACGGTTTCTTAAAGGCAACTTCCTGCCCCTAAACGACGTTGGAGTCGACCTGGGCACCGCGAATACCCTCGTCTACGTGCAGGGCGAAGGGATCGTCCTCAACGAGCCCTCGGTAGTCGCAGTCAACAAGGGAACCGGGCAGATCGAGGGAATCGGGCTCGAGGCAAAACGGATGCTCGGTCGGACGCCACACGGCGTCGAGGCGGTCCGGCCCCTGAAGGACGGCGTGATCGCCGACGTCGACGTGACGGAAATCATGCTGCGGTATTTCCTGAAGTCCGTAACTGCCAATCGGGTATTCAAGGTCAGACCCAGGGTCGTGGTCGGTGTACCGTCGGGGATCACCGAACTCGAGAGACGGGCAGTTCGATCGAGCGCTCATGCGGCCGGAGCCAAGGAGGTCTACATGGTCTCCGAGCCTATGGCAGCGGCGATCGGGGTCGGTCTCCCTGTCGAGACACCGACAGGAAACATGGTCATCGACGTTGGTGGGGGGACGACGGAAATCGCAGTGATCGCGCTGTCGGGGCTCGTGGCTGAAACATCGATCCGGGTAGGGGGCGACGAACTGGATGAAGCGATCGTCTCCTTCTTGCGCAAGAACTACAACTTGCTGATCGGCGAGCCGACTGCAGAGGCCATCAAGATTCAGATCGGTTCGGCTTATCCCGCGGAAGAAGAACGGGAAATGAGCGTGAAGGGACGCGATCTCGTGTCCGGAATTCCGAAGACGGTTCGTGTGAACTCGGCTGAGATCCGGGAGTGCATGCTGGAGCCGATTCAGCAAATCGTCGGCGCCGTGCGGCGGGCTCTCGAGATCACCCCTCCCGAACTCGCGGCTGACATCGTCGATCGCGGGATCGTGATGACTGGAGGCGGCTCTTTGATTCGGGGATTGGACTCACTCCTCCTCGAGGAGACCGGGCTTCCGATTCACGTCGACGAAGAACCGCTGACTTGCGTGGTCCGTGGGTGCGGGAGGATTCTCGACGACCTGGGGCGCTTCCGAAACGTGCTGGCGACCTGACGAGGAGGCGTGCGTTATCTCACCGTCGGCCGTCCGGAAAGCCAACGCCGAGACCTGGCATTGGCTGTCGTGCTGGCATTCTTCTCGTTGTTCCTCGCAGGACTGAGTCTGGAGTCGCGACTCGCCATCACAGAAGTGCTACGTTCGTCGATCCTCGCTCCGTTTCTTGGAGCCCAGAACATGTTCGCCCGCAGCACTGATCTCTCCGTACAAGTGGCGGAATTGACCCTGGATCGGGAGGCCCTGGCTGCCAGGGTGCTCGAGGGCGCCGACCTGGCGCTTGAAAATCAACAGTTGCGTGCGATCACGGGCCTTCCGGATCGGAGGAGCAGTGAGTTTGCGGTCGGAGAGGTAATTCCCGGGGCGCCCGAAGTGGGAGTGTCTCACAGTTTTCTGTTCAGAACCCGGGATGATGTGGTCCCTGTGACGCCTGCCGGCATCAGCTCTCCAGATGGAATCATCGGAGTACTGCGTACGGCGAGTGGAGGCAGCGGCCTCGGGGAATTCTGGACCCATCCGGATTTTCGGGTAAGCGTCCGCACTCCGACCGGTTCGGCAACGGGAATACTGCGTTCGTTCCCCGCTCCGGGCGGTGAGACGATGATGTTGCTGGACGGGATCCCGTTTCAAACAGACATTCCCGCTGGCACATTGCTCGTAACTTCCGGGATCGGAGGAGTACACCCGCCTGGTGTGCCGGTTGGAAGCGTGGTTGAGGAAGCTGAGTCACGCTCAGGCTGGTCGCATTCGTTTCTCGTCGACCCGATTGTCAGACCGGGCCAGGTCAGGATCGGTCTCGTGTGGCTGGTCGGCTCCGTTCTGCCGTCTCCTGACAGTTCGAGCGACTGAGGCTCATGGTGGACGCTGAGCGCTCGACATGGGTCTGGAGCGGATTCAGTATCGTTCTGTTGCTCTTCGTTCATTTCTTGTTTCGTCCGCTGTTCGTTCAGCTCCCGATCGCCCCGAATCTTCTCGTCGGCGCGCTTCTCCTGGCCACACTGCGTTTGCGCGCCGGGCACGCTGCTCTTCTGGGATTCGGACTCGGAGTCCTCGAGGCAGCGATGGCGCTGGAGGGGATGGGGTGGTATGCGCTCGCCTTGACCGTGATCGGATATGTCGGTGCTCGTTCGCGAGACCTGCTGTTTGCGGACGCTCGCTTCTATGTGTTCGGGTACCTGTTCGTCGGTACCTGGTTGGCTGAGACCGTACTTCTCCTGCTCGGCACTTCGCCTCCGGGACTGGTGCGGCTGCTCATTGGTGGAGCCGCCGACGCACTCCTCACGGCACTCGTGTGCGGTGGAGTGGAAGCGACGACGGCTTCGATAGCCGAGCGCCAGGTCTGACGTGAATTCCGTCGGGAACGGCGGCGGTAACGCGCCGAGGCCAGGAGGCGTACGGAGCCAGTCTGACGTGGACCGAATGCGTGTCAGGCGTGCGCGCCTCGCGCTGGGCCTACTGTACGGAAGTCTCACCTTGCTGGTGGCGGCCTTCTTCAGGCTGCAGGTCGTGGGACAGGCGGAATACACCCTGCAATCGACGCAGAACAGACTGCGCGCGATCTCCGTGCCGCCTCCGAGGGGGGCGATCTACGATCGACGAGGTCGACTGCTGGCAGAGAATGTCCCCGGATACTCGCTGTCCCTTCTTCCCGGGTCTCCTGATTCAGCGCGTGCGACTCTCGATCGCCTCGCTCCGTGGCTCGGACTGACGGTTGAAGAACGGGACGAGCTGCACCAGCGGTTTCGTCAGCGTCCCGGTTCGGCGCTTCTCGTGCGGGACGACATGGACCCGGCGATCGTGGCGGCGATCGAGGAGCGCAGGCCCGAATTCCGCATGGTGCTGATCGACACGCATCCGAGACGTCGCTAGCCGCCGGGACAGGCGATCGCACACGTGATCGGCTACGTCAGCGAGGTCAGCGAGGCCGAGCTGGAACAGCCGGAGTTCGAGTCCTACGAAGCCGGCAGAGCCGTGGGCAAGAAGGGAATCGAGCGGGAATACGAGCTCGAGTTGGGAGGATCACCCGGCGTTCGATTCGTGGAAGTGAACGCGCGCGGGTCCATCGTGGGTGACTTCGGACCTCGGCCTTCGATCCCGGCGACGCCGGGAACAGACCTGACGCTGGGACTCGATCTGGAACTGCACCTGCTGGCTGATTCCATCTTCCCGGACACGATGAAAGGGGGCGTCGTAGCGCTCGATCCGAAAACGGGCGAAGTGCTTCTCCTGTACAGCTATCCGACGTTTGACCCGAACCTGTTTGTGGGGGGCATCTCGTCTCCGGACTGGGCGGCTTTGCGGGACGATCCGATGCAGCCACTCCTGAACCGGGCGTTGAGCGCTCTGTATCCACCGGGCTCGACCTGGAAGCCGGTGCTGGCGTCGCTCGCGCTCCGGGACGGGTTGGCGGGGATCGACGACTATATGCCGTCGTCCTGCCAGGGCTCTTTGAGGTACGGAAATCGATCATTCCATTGCTGGAAGCACTCCGGTCATGGCGCACTGGACATGTCGGGGGCAATCAAGGAGAGCTGCAATGTCTACTTCTACCAGCTCGGACAACGAATCGGACTCGACAATCTGCTGAGCGGGGTCGACGGGCTCGGATTCAACGGCCGAACGGGAATCGATATTCCCGGCGAAACGGGGGGGCGCTTTCCTCCGAAACGCGAGTGGTACGACGAGCGGTTCGGACCTCGCGGGTGGACGGAATCGGTGACGCTGAATCTGTCGATCGGGCAGGGAGAAACCGAGCAGTCTCTGCTTCGAATGGCCCAGTTCTATGCAGCGCTTGCCACCGGGCAGCCGCCAATCATCCCGCACCTGCGACGTTCCGAGATCCTGGAGTCGAGGCGGGTCGATTGGAGTCTGGACCTCCCGGAGGAGCGCAGGGAGCAACTCGTGTCCGCTCTCGCCCGCGTCGTGAATGAGCCTGGCGGAACCGCCTACTCGGTCCGGCTCGCCGATTGGACACTCGTCGGGAAGACCGGCACGGCGCAGAATCCGCACGGAGAACCCCACTCGTGGTTCGTGGGATTCGCCCCGGCGGAGGACCCGCGGATCGTGGTTGCTGCGATCGTCGAAAACGGACATCCCGACAACACCAGGTCGCTTGCCGTTCCACTTGCGTCGCAAGTAGCCCACCGGTTTCTGACGGATGAGGGAGTGGCACCGACGCGGCTCCCAGAACCGGCATCGGTTTCCACGGCATCCGGAGCGTCGCCATGAACACGCGCGGCGAGGGTTTCGGGTACAGGGTGGGAGATCCACGATTCGTGGCAGCTGCGCTGGCTTTGTCGCTTTTCGGGATCGCGATGATCTATTCCGCGGGGTTGACGGACATCCCCACCCCGGTCGGGAACGCCTGGAAACGCCAGTCCGCCTGGCTCTTGCTGTCTATCGTGGCATTCACGGTCGCCACACGCGTTCCCCTGCGGTGGCTGGAATGGGCCACACCGTGGATCTACGGCCTGTCTCTGTTCCTGTTGTTCGCCGTTCTCGTGGTCGGATCCGGTCCGGGAACCAGGAGCTGGCTGAAGTTCGCCGGATTTTCGTTTCAGCCGGCGGAGCTGTCGAAACTCGCGACGATTCTCATGCTGGCCCGCACGCTGAGTGGCAGGGAAGAACCCGAGACGCGGCTTCTGAGGTTGTGGCGCCCGCTGCTGATCACGTTTGCTCCCTTCGTACTCGTCCTGGCGCAGCCCGATCTCGGGAGCGCCGTGACGTTCGGCGTGATCCTGATCTGTGCCCTGTTCTGGGCCGGGATTCCGCTGTTTACGATATTCATGCTGGTGAGTCCTGGCGTCAGTCTGCTGCTCGGGTGGTCGGCAACGGTGTGGGGTGCGTGGTTCGTTCTCGTGATTCTGCTGCTCTATTTCAAGCGGCCCTACATGCTCGAAGCGGTAGCCGTAGCGGCCGGGAATCTGGCGGCAGGAGCTCTCGCGACCCCGCTGTGGAACAGCCTGGCGCCGTACCAGCAGAACCGGCTGCTCGTGTTCCTGAATCCGGGGATCGATCCGCGAGGTGCCGGGTGGCACCTGATCCAGTCGCAGGTGGCGATCGGTTCAGGGGGGTGGCTCGGCCAGGGATTCGGAGAGGGTCCGCAGAAACGACTGTCGTTTCTGCCCGAGCAGCACACCGATTTCATATTCTCCGTGATCGGAGAAGAATT